>JAUWMJ010000206.1 GCA_030613225.1 Desulfobacterales bacterium | reverse complement strand
CGGGCTCATTACTGAATATGGTGATGACATTAAGGATGTCTTGAATATTCCCGAAGAAAAAGAAGTACTGCTGGCCATCTCCCTGGGATATGAAGATGAAACCGCACCCGAGAATGATTTTAAAACAGATCGGGAGCCTTTGAACGAAATTTTGACCTGGTATGAATAATGGAATCAGGAGAAAACCAACACCATGATTGTTCGAAATATAAATGATAAGGGTTCGCGCAAAAATAAGTTTACATTTTAAGCGCATGGATTTAGGTCATATTTGTCCGCTCCGAGGCTGAAAAACCACAGGAATAGCGAGCTATTTCGAGGATGTTGGAGTTGAGGATCGGACAAATATGGCCTGAATCCGGGATGTGCCGCGAAGCAAATGCCCTTGGGGTGCATAAAATGTGAAGTTATTTTTGTGCGAGCCCTAAGGAAGTGCTTGAAACGACATAACGTATATAGTGTCAAACCTTGATCAGTGCTTTAAGCCTCCTGTAAATTTTTCCATATTTACCTTGTTGTTTGACAATCGGTCTTATAAAAGCGACCCTGCGACTTACCGAAGAATAAGAAAGACCGAAAAGACTGCCGATTTCGCTGTTGGTATACCTGCCGGTCTCCCATAATAAGTAAATGAGCATATCACGTTTTTCTTTTTCAGATTCACTTATCCTTAACTCCGTTCAGTCGTCGTAAACGTCAAAGTCCGGGTAATATTTTTTTGCACAAACGGGGCAGATACTGTGGCTGAATTCAGCCTCAGAATGCTTTTGTATGTACGTTTCGATTTGGTCCCAATACCCGTTATCATTCCGCACTTTCTTACAATGGGCGCAAATTGGAAGAAGACCACTCAACGTCTTAACCTTTTTCAATGCCTTTTCCAATTCTCCAATAAGTTGAATATTATTTTTCTTCGAAACCTTGAGTTCTTGAATTTTATTGTTCAGTTCCCCTGTCCTTTCGTGGACCAGTGACTCAAGATTGGTATTGATTTCCACCCATCTATCTTTCATTAGACCGATAAGAAATCCTACAATTCCTCCTATAAGGAATGGAGCAATATAACGATAATAATCATATTCTAAACCAGTATTGTGAAAGTTAATTCGGGCAATTACTGGAAAAATAATTGCACAACAAACCGAATATTTCATCCTGTCGGGAATTAGCTTCATTAAACCAAGTTTTGTATTGTTTTGTTATTCTGAAAATTATCAGATTTAAATTACTTCGGGTTCAGAAATGATAAGAATTCCCTTTTCGAGATCGAAGTAAGGGAAAATTTAAGGATGTGCATAACCGGTTGAATCTCAATATGTAGTGGGGCCGGCAACCCAACGGCAATTTTCACTATCATACAAGCAAGTAGGATTAAGATACCGTACAGCTGCTTTATTGTCAAGATGGGATTTTGGGCGCAGGAAGCCGGTCTTCGCCAAGCTTCGCTCTGACAAGCCTGTCTGCCCGATTTGTTCGAGTACGCGGCTTTCACCTGAAACAGGTACGCGTTCGGCCGGTGTTTCCTGGGTCGGAGAGGCGGTGTTTAAGGTGCGCAATGGTCCTTTCGAGGAGCCATATCCGGCGTGACAATAGTTATAAGTAGTAATCATGGTTCCTCTCATAAATGTGTGCAGAAATAAAGTACTTGAAAAAGTGCTTTTCTAATAAATTCATTGGATTATCATGGATACTGGGTAATGCTATTATATGTCAAAGTATTTTCTATTAGTCTAAGATTGAAAATTGTTCTTTATATTCAAGAAATCAGAAACTTAGCTCATTATCTTACGTATAATCAGATTATATATTGCACACATTTATGAGAGGAACCGTAATCATTTTGCATTCAAGCAAATAGCGAACCTACAATTATTCCTGCCGGGCATTCCCTGTATACAAAAAGGTGTGATTCCCATGTTCATTATGTCGCCGGGTTTACCTTTGAATACAAAGTCGATTTGCTGGAACCCTTTTTCGTCTTTATAAAAATCTACAGTAAAGATGGAACAGCCTTTTTTTGCGGAGGGTTCAGCAGAGAATCTCATCTCCCACATCCCCCCATTTCTGTCTTTAAAGCGGCATAACCCTTCCAGATAATTGCCATTGGTGCTGCAATAAATCCCGTCAGTATAAACAAAACCACCTTCCAGAGTCGGGGTCATGGTTTTATTCTTTAAAATTTTGAGTGGCATTACGATTTCATCTTTTGGGCCATAGATTAGTGCTAATTCATATTCCCCCTTCAAGTATGAAGACGCTATATCAGTAGCAAATACATTCCCATAAAAAAGAAAAATAAGTAAGGGCATCATAATTGCTTTTATCATTTAGGCTCCCCATGTTGTTAATGGTGTTATCCTACTCAGGCACCTGCCGCAGAGAACTTGTTCTGCCTCGTTATTTGACAGGTCAGTATCTTCCATATCCGGACACTTGTCACTTCCACTTCGTTGAGTTGAGTTGATGAGAACTTGCTTTTTGAAGGTGTAAGTATCCGAAAATTAGACTAGTATGTCAAGCATATCGAATAAGCATATGAAATGAATTTCTGTTATTAGAGCGCATAACCGGTGCAATGATTTGGTGTTACTCATCCAATTGTTGTGTCACGTCTTCTGATATGTCAATTAACCTCTATGGTTAAGGTCTCTCCATCATGTGGGATGAAAGTTTTTGATAACAAATCTCTCTTTTCCAATTCCTGTTTCAATTGTGAACGGGTTGTAGGGCAGTGATTAAGTGATTCCAGGTGATTGGCAATAACTTTATTTGGAGCTTCCTGGATAAAGGTTATTATCTCCTCTAACGGCATTAGGATTGGCCCACCCACATCTAAGCTCGCACAACCTGCAGCAACTACTGCAATATCCGGTTTAAATTCAGTCAATGCTCGATTTACATCATCAATATAAACGGTATCTCCACTGATATATATCGAAGGCTCATCTGGAAGTTCAAGATAAAACCCTGCACCATTAGCCATAAAGTAGTGGGTCCAGTTATGCCCGTGTTGTGCAGGAACTGCTGTTATCTGCCCGCCAAGCAGTTGTTCGGCTTGCCGGTAATTTAGTTCTGCTTCAACGCGAATTCCATTCTTTTTCATATAAGCTGCATCTTGTTGACGGCACACGACTGGGATGTTGTTTTTTTTTAGGAAAGATTTCCCAGAGTTATCTATGTGATCTGTATGGGTTAAAGGCTCGATCCCCCATTTTTGAGAGTGTGTAATGAGACAATGTGTTACTTTATCTAAAATCTGCGATGCATTATCTGGTAGTGAGACAATGGGATTTTTTTTAGGTTTATGTCGAAAAAATGCAAATGGAGGAAGCTTGCCCTTTTCACTGAGATATGGATCAATCAAAATATGATTTGACCCTGATTCAATAACAAATGTTGCGTTTCTTAAATGATGTATCTTCATTGCTTTCCTCCATACTTTAACATTATCAAATGTAGTTTCATTATATATTGGTGATTTAATTCGTGAAGTTCTAAGATCTTTATAACTATACTTTGTATTTTTAGGAGCTAATGCAGTGTCACATCTTATTTTAAACTTTTTATCTACATCAATTACCCAAGTTGCACCGCCAATTAAATTAAAATTTAATTCTATTTCAAATCTTACTTCTTGTTTAATAGTTACCCATATTTTACGAGTCCGAATTCAGGAAATCCTCGCAGCTTGTCACACGGTCGCAGATCATAGATAGGGCTGATAAAAAGGATGTTTTGACCTGATCTGCCGTCACACTTTCGCCATTAAACTCCAAAACCCGGGCTGCTGTAGCATCATGGATCAGGGTGCAGTGGAATCCCAGGTCCTTTGCCGCCCTTGTGGTTGCATCCACGCACATAAATGTCATCATACCCGTGATAACCAGTTTTTCTATCTTTTGTCCTTTCAGTATCTCATGGAGGCCAGTTTGAACAAAACCATTGGGGAAATTTTTCACTAGGATCGTTTCATTTTCTATAGGTTTCACCTGTTCATTGATTTTCTGACCTTCCGTTCCAGGAAGAAAAAAGGTGGAACCTTCACTCACAGATTCATGCTGGATATGAAAAACCGGGAGCTTTTTTTTCCGGAAATGGGTCAACATATCAGCGGCTTTTTCCGCTGCTTCCGTTACCTTGTCCAGTTCCATTTTACCACCTGGAAAGTAATCGTTCTGGATATCGATAATCAGTAATGCGATATCTTTCATTTTTTCTCCTTTTATAGTATGTAATTTTTTATTTTTTGGTTATTGTATCAGCAATAATGCTATTTAAAAAGTGTCAGTATTGACAAAAAAGGTGCGATATAAGACAATATATTTTTTTTGGGGGCAAACCCAAAACCAGAAGGGAGAAGAGTATGATTAAAATTGCCATTCTGGCACTTGAGAACTGCATGAAGTCGAGCGTTACTGGACCGTTTGACATCTTTTCCGTGGCATCGCATGAGTGGAAACGACTGTTTTCGGATGAAACAACGGATCTGTTTAACCTGATGATCATCACGGATGACGGATCACCTGTCACCTGTTTCAACGGTATGAAAATAGAGCCCCATGCGAGAAAAGATGATTGTGATAACCTGGATATAATCTTTATCCCCGTTGTATACGGAGATCTTGAGCCCATCTTGTCAAACAGGGGTCTGATTGGCTGGCTGTATGATCAGAATAAAAAGGGAATTTCTATCTGTGCGGTTTGCGCTGGGGTGTTTCCGGCAGCCGAAACCGGTCTTCTTGACAGAAGAAAGGCGACTACGCACTGGCACCTGGCAGACGATTTTAAAAAACGCTACCCGGATGTAATACTCAAGAAAGAAAAAATGATAGTGGATGAGGGTGATTTTATCACGGCTGGTGGGGTAACCGCATACATGGATCTTTCACTCTATCTTATCGGCCGATTCGGATCTTCCGAACTCGCTTCGTCAGTGTCTAAAGCACTTCTGATCGATCCCTCAAGAAGGTCGCAAACCCCCTATACGGCATTCGATTTTAATACAGCCCATGGAGACGAGAATATTCTGAAAGTACAGCACTGGATGGAGAAGAGTATTACAGATTCCATATCTGTTTCCAGTCTTGCGGATAAAGCGGGACTTGGTCAGCGGACATTTGCCAGAAGATTCAAGAAGGCAACTGGGGATACACCCCTTGAATACCTTCAGTATCTTCGCATTGGAAAAGCTCGAACACTTCTTGAAACAACCGGTGAATCGGTTGATACCATAACGTATGCAACGGGATATGAGGATGTGAGCTCATTTAGAAGACTGTTTAGGAAGATAACCGGTCTTTCACCAAGCGCTTACAGAAAAAAATTCAGTTTGTATTAATTGAAGAGCTTGAATTGGTATCATGTACGTTCACGAGACTAACCGGGACTTTAAAAAACAAAATAACTTGCATAGGAGACTGGAAATCCAGCTTGGTTAGTTAATCAAAGATGTCTCGGAAATTCCTTATTTAAACGGTGTGTAGAATAAATGAAACCAATTAAAAAAGTAATTATAAAAGATGAAAAATATGAAGATGGTTATTCTGAACTGCTTGCAAAAATTTCTAAAAAAGGTGATCTTGTTATCGATGGATGCGATGCTGGAGAATTAGCCAACGAGATGCTTGAGAATGAGGGTCGGGCCACAGGAATATGTTGATATTATAGATAATACATTTAAAATTTGCGTCAAATAAGGCCTTAAAAGGGCATTTTGGGGGTACAAAACACACTTTTAAGAGAAAAGGCTAAGAATTTTTTTGAAATACTATTTAGTGCCTGCCGAAAACTCCTGTTTTCGAGCAGAAATTCGAATTCCCACGCTTCAGGAAAACACAAAACATTGATAAGGACAAAAGGATTTTGAGCTTATGGGGCTTCTTAAAATATTTTTCAATCAAGATCCTGAAAAGACTGAGCAGAGGGGTGATGCCTTTTTAAAGGCCTTAGATTGGGGCAGGGCGAAGCTTGAATTCGAAAAGGCCCTGGACGCATTGGAAAAAACATCGTCTGATGATGCTTCAGAAACAAGGCTTCGAGATAAACTGGTTCAGGCCAAAAGGGCCCTGGCACACGAACACAGGCAGGCC
>JAUWMJ010000217.1 GCA_030613225.1 Desulfobacterales bacterium | reverse complement strand
ATGGGAAATATGGTTTTTAAACATCATCAAAATACTAAGCATGCAATAAAATCGATTATTGCAAAAATCATCTTAACTGCTTTCGTCTTTCTTACACTTTTATTTAAAGTCCAGGCCGCGGAAGTATTAGACGATTCGCAATCTCCACGGAAACAATTTAACTTTAAATTTGAATGGGCAAACAAGAGAAATTTGTCCGCTCTAAATAAAGATGAATTTTTCCTTCTTAAAGCACACATACCTGATGTTGAAGTTCGATTGAATACAGTAAGTTATATGGGTAAACGCGCTCGAATTTACCTGGCGCTCCCACCGCAAATTGATGGTTTCAATGGCAGCAATGGATTTTCCCTCAGATGGAAGACCACCGGCCTTTTCGCCCCAGGGACAATATTACTCGGCACACGTGCATTGATTTATGAGGGACTTATTGAATCTCCCCTTATGATCGAATTTTTCACATTTACACTTAAAGTCGATGCAAACTGTTTGATTGGAAAATTACGCTATGCACCTATCTATGAAATCGAATTATACTAATAATACCGCTTTTTTCGCATTTATACTTTTATTTATTTCAATCCTGGTAATGCCCTGTAAAACAGAAGGCGCAACCTTTGCAGTACGTATAAGCCCGCCTAATTTTGAGCTAAAGGCAAAGCCGGGTGACATTCTCAGGGAGATAATAACCATCGAAAATGCAGACACCTCACCCGGCATCTACCAGGTCAGGACAGCCGACTGGGAACTAAATGAGAAGGGCGGAGTCATTATCCATCCTCCTGATAAACCCCTGGCAGCTTCATCGTGTCGCCCATGGACAAGGGTAGAAAGGCGGACACTTAAGCTTCTTCCCGACAGGATTAAGCGATATCGATTTGAAGTTCATGTGCCGGGAGATGCCCGGGATGGAGAGTGCAGGTTTGCCGTGGTAATTTCTCCTGCACTGGAAACCATCGATGCAATGAAGTTTGGAAGTTTTAACGTTCCTGTTTCCGGCGCAATTGCGGTTATCGTGTATGTTACAGTGGGTAATGCAAAACCTGAACTCGAATTTAAGGGAGTAAATAAAAAAACGAGCAATGGAAAGACCTCACTAGTAGTCAGGCTGCATAACTGGGGGAATGCCCACGCCCGTCCATTCGGCAGTGTAATTGCAAAAGACGCAGACGGCAGGAAAGCCGAACTACCTTTGTCGCCCTTTCCCATCATGCCAGGGGAGACCAGGGATATCAGGTTGTTTGTAGACAAGGAGATGTCGGGAATCGAGAATATTGACGAGCTTATCTTCCCCTTGTATCTTAAAGGATTGATCGAATGGGATGGCGGCACCTATAAAGTAGACACAATACTCGAATAGTGCATTTATTATAGCAAATAAAAAGTGCTATGGGCTATCAGAGACAAACAGTTATGCCTGAAGTTCAAAGTGCCTAAAGTGAACTAAAGTGAGCTAAAGTGCCTAAAGTTAAGGAATTCTGTCTATTTTATTTTTATAAAAAAGATGGCTTGCCGGGGCGTAGCCAAAGGCGAAGACTGGAGCTAAGCGACACCATAACTTTAGGCACTTTAGCTCACTTTAGGCACTTTAGTTCACTTTACTCATTCAATTTAATCAATGCAAAATCGATTTCACCTTCACCGCGGATTGGAACATATACCTGTTTTGCTGATTCATCATCCAGACCCCACGGCAGAGGAACATCCTCAATTCCAATACTGATGTAATGATCGCCGGAAGCCACCGGCCAGAACTCAAACCTGCCGTCATAATCGGTCTCCGTGGTGAAACGACCGTCCAGATACACAAGAATGTTTTTTAAAGGCGCTTCATTCACCCCTTGCTTGCCATCCTTGTTTTCATCCAAAAAGACTTTTCCTGAAATTCTTCCACGTCCAAGGTTCCCTGTTGGCCGTCCATACAAATATGGTTGTCTGCCTGTAGCCCTTGAATAGCTGATAGAAAGTAAAATAGTCGTGCCGTCTGTTGTTGTGCTATCGTCATTTTCCGGATCAATCATGTTGCGGTTATAATCAGCATTACAACTTATCAACCAGTTTCTATGTAACTGCCAGCTCAGCCCAAATGATAAACTTGTGCCCCTCCATTTTCCGATTGTATTATCTTCTGCGATAACGTGTTGAGCTGTACCTGTAATCTTTATGTCTGATAAAAACGATTTTTCAGCAGAAAGACGAAGGCTGAGTTCATCTGATTTGTTGTCGATCCAAGAATATTCAATATCTGTATTGAGCCTGCTTAGAAAGGGAATCCTCCACCCATGATCCCACAACACTCCATATGAGGTTTCATCATCTTCCGGTGCATCGTTTTCAGTAAGACTCAATTGAAGGCGGCTGGTACCTGAGGAAAATTGGTGTACTGTAAAGCCTTTTAATCCGTAAATATAGCTGTCATCTTCGGCGGTACCGGAATCAGCATGGCGGGTTTTCAGGTTTAAAGATCCGCCGAACTGTGTTTTTCGACGAAACTGCCATGTTCCGTTAACAAACGATGCCGTGTTTATGTTGCCGGCAATTTCGGGATCTTCATCCAGATTGTTTTTGGAAACCTCGCTTCCCAGAGTCCATCGCCAGCGAAAGGACTTGCGGTCTGAGCGCCAGTAAAGCCCCTCCCTGTCGTTGTCGATAGGAACATCTGTCCAAAGTAATTCAGGCTCAAAATAAAATGCACCAATGTAATGGTACCATTTGCCATATTTGAATTTATTGTCGAACCACAGTCCTATATTTCCCTCACTGTCGCCAAGAAAATGCATCTGGAGGTTTTTAGAGAGATAAGCGTCCTGATACTCCAGGACACCGGAATAACTTTGATGGCTTTCACCCTCTTCAGGGTCATTTGTATTCCAAAACTGAGCACCAAGTGTCCACTGATCATCAACGCGATGAGTCAGTCCTATCCCTATTAGTCTTCCTTGAGTTTTTTCAAAAGCCTGGGCGGCAATACCTTTATAGACTCCGATTTCTCCAGTGCTCAGTGAAAGGGACGTGTTGTCATTGTATAGTCTGGCGCCTATTCCCTGTAAAATAGTTGACGGCAAATAAAAGCGATAGCTCCTGCTAATCGATCCTGGTGTATAGCTGCGGAAATTTCCGGCCTCGCTGTCCATTTGGAGACGGTCGCTGAGTACGTAATCCTGCTGCCGAAAAAGAACCCGCCCGTCTTTTATTCTTTCATCCTCATGTTTGTCAGATATCAGCCCCTCTGCAAGAAGTTCAAAACTGCCGTTGCTTATGGTTTCCTGTCGCCAGCGAAGCTGTGTGCCGTGTTCGGTTAGGGTTGTAGTGTTATCAGTTTCATTTTTATAATAGCGGTAAGTAATTCCTATTGATCCGGGTCCCAGGCGGCTTTCTTCATATTCTTCTTCCAGCTCAATTTCTTTAATAATATCTTCATCAATCAGTTGATCAATATAAATCGAAGGAGTAGAATCTTTAGTTCTTTCCAAATTGTCGGCAGCTGCATAGTTAAGTCCAACTGATCCCGGCTTGCGTGTCTTATCATATTCTTTAGCCTCCTTTTCCATTTCTTCTTCCAGAAGATCTTCATCAATCGAGGGATCGACATAGGTAGGAGGAGCATAATCTTTAGTTGTTTCCACATTGCCGGCAGGAGCATAGGTAAGTCCAACTGATCCCGGCTCGCGTATTTTATCATATTCTTTAGCAGGCTGAATATATAAACTTGATGCTGCCAAGGTAAGAGCGGCTAATAGTGTGAATAGTAAAAGGATACGCAAAGAAATAGGAAATAACTCCATAAATTCGGATTAAAATCAACTTTATGAATGCGTTTAGAACCGCAGAATATCGACCTAACCGCCAATGCATTTTTGTACAAATTTGTTTGGCAGGCGCATATTCAAATAGTGCTTATTTAAATCGGAAATGTTATGCTTTTCAAAAAAATTAGCTAAATTTTTAAAACGCAATATTATTTTTAGTATTAATAATAAATTATAACAGCATTTTACACCAAATGTCAATGTTTATCACATCCTTTTTTTTTACTACATCATTAATAATTTGACATTCCTGAACAATTAATTTAAATGAACTCCAATTTACAAAGCTATTAAAAATGAAATATTTTTTTAGGAGGAATTTATTATGTCTGACATTATGCAAATAGTAAAAAACAAGGATCCTCAGGAAAGAGAATTTCACCAGGCAGTAAGCGAAGTCATGGAATCAGTAAAACCGGTGCTGGATCAAAATCCTGTTTATCGGCAGGCAAAGATACTTGAAAGGATTGTTGAACCGGAACGGGTGATTATGTTCCGCGTGCCCTGGATGGATGATCAAGGGGAGCCGCAAGTCAACAGGGGCTTTCGTATAGAAATGAACAGCGCAATAGGCCCTTACAAGGGCGGATTGCGCTTCCATCCGTCTGTTAATCTGGGCATTCTTAAGTTTCTCGCTTTTGAGCAGGTTTTTAAAAATGCTCTGACTACGCTGCCCATGGGTGGAGGAAAAGGCGGGTCGGATTTTGACCCCAAGGGGAAATCGGACAACGAGGTCATGCGGTTTTGCCACAGTTTTATGTGTGAGCTTTATCGCCACATTGGTGCAAACACCGATGTTCCTGCAGGAGATATAGGTGTGGGTGCAAGGGAGATAGGTTTTCTTTTCGGGATGTATAAAAAACTCAAGAATGAATTTACCGGCATATTAACCGGTAAGGGTCTCAACTGGGGAGGAAGTCTTATCAGGCCTGAAGCAACCGGATACGGCTCGGTTTACTTTGCTGCCGAAATGCTTGCCACCAGGAATAAAACACTGGAAAACACCAAATGTCTGGTTTCCGGATCAGGAAACGTGGCCCAGTTTACCGCAGAAAAGCTTTTGGAACTTGGGGCTAAAGTTGTTACTTTATCGGATTCTTCAGGATACATTTATGATGAAAGCGGAATAGATACAAAAAAACTTGAATACGTGATGATGCTCAAGAACGCAAGAAGGGGAAGGATTGAAGAATATGCTAAGAAGTATTCTTCGGCTGTTTATACTCCGGTTGATCCTGCAGACGATCATAATCCTCTATGGAACCACAAAGCAGATTGCGCTTTTCCAAGTGCAACTCAGAATGAAATCAATGGAAAAGATGCCCAGAACCTGGTAAACAACGGCGTTATACTGGTCAGTGAAGGGGCAAACATGCCAACAGAACCGGAAGGTATAGATATTTTTCTTGACAACAAAATCCTATATGGTCTCGGCAAGGCGGCAAACGCCGGAGGCGTTTCTGTTTCCGGCCTGGAAATGACCCAAAACAGCATGCGTCTGTCCTGGAGTCGTGAAGAGGGGGATGACCGGCTGAAAATAATCATGAAAAGTATTCACAAGACCTGCCTGGATGCGGCTGAACAATACGGTACCCCCGGCAACTACGTTAATGGTGCCAACATTGCCGGCTTTGTTAAAGTAGTTGATGCTATGATGGACCAGGGGCTGGTTTAATATATTTTAATCTTAAAAACCTGGTTCTTTGAACCAAGCCTGTCCCGCCTTGCGGGGGTCAGAGATTGGCTATACATGAGCAAATCTCAAAGAGTGAGTAAAGAGTGTCTAAAGTGAGCTAAAGTGACTAAAGTGTCTAAAGTTAAGGAATTCTGTCTATCTTATTTTAAAAAAGATGGCTTGCCAAGGTATAGCCAAAGGCGAAGACTGGAGCGAAGCGACACCACAACTTTAGTCACTTTAAACTTGTTGTATCCGACAGCCCCTTCGAGTAGTATATCAATACCACGTCCTTCGGATGTTGATTCTTTACTTTTCTTTTATGCCGTATTTTTCTTTTAATTTCCGGTTTACCAGAGAAGGAACCATGCCGCTCACGTCACCGCCAAAACATGCTGCTTCCTTTATTATTGACGAACTTGTGAAAATCCAGCGAAGACCGGTCATAAGGAAAACGGTTTGAACTTCTCTA
>JAUWMJ010000085.1 GCA_030613225.1 Desulfobacterales bacterium | reverse complement strand
CACCATGGCTTTTTCATAAAATCCCCTTATGTAAAGGCTCTGAAGGTTGACAAACAAGACTTTGAGACATTTGTAGTACTTTAATAATTGAAGAATACACCACGACTAAAGGAATTAAAAGAACTAAATGGATTTTTAATTTTTATTTTAGAATAAGATAAGAAGAACTATATAAGGAGAAGTAAATTCTCACAACATAATTAAACTCGCAACATAACGTCCCCCTTTCCTGGTTGTAGCCGGCACTGGTCAAGGGTTTTGAATTCGTTTACTTTCTGTTTCCCATCAACAAAACGCCAGGAGTATTTGTCAAAAGATCCGAATTCTTCCTGGACCTTAATAAATGCCCTGGCATTTGTTACAGCCGCATTGACTTTGAGTCTGTTGCGGATAATGCCTGGATCCAAAAGGAGTTTTTCAATTTTTTCAGAAGTGAACCTTGCCACTTTTTCAAAATCAAAATTGGCAAATGCTTTTCTATATCCCGGTCTTCTTTTAAGAATCGTCAGCCAGGAGAGCCCTGTCTGGGCACCCTCCAGGATAATAAATTCAAAAAGTTTTTTATCATCATGAACAGGTACGCCCCATTCCTCATCGTGGTATTTGATATAAATCGGATCATTTGTTGCCCAGTCGCATCGTTCCATTGTTTATCCCAATTGGTGTCATTCATATTTTACATTTTTTTGAAAAGAAGATTTTGTATCATAGCTTGTGGGGCCAATAGGGCCACCCGTAAACAGCTATGTAACTGGAAAAATCTGAGTTATTTACTTACTTGCGGCCGTACCCCTTGTTCTACCAGAACTTAATCGACATATCAATTTATCAAGGTCCCGGAACCCACTACGTCGGCACCCTGAAATTTCGGGATTTCGCGGCTCAATACTCGGCCCATACGTTCCCCTGTCAACGCTTCAGCCATGTCATTACTGCCACAGCCGCATGACTCGGGGTCAGTGTGGTTCGCTACTCCTTCTACTGTATGAATCTTTCATTCACTACACCTTTCCGGTTTTACCCGGCGCTCTCCGGACGTCCCGGTTCTTCGCTGTAAATCGTCTCTCGGTGGTCTTCTTAATCACTACTATATAGACAAAGAAGCTGCGTAATATCAAATCGGTCTTTTTTCATTTTCTCTATTCCTGCTACACAGTGAATCTCAGTCGGACCTTTTCACCATACCTTCAGCAGCAGTGGAAAATCTGCAACTTTGCATTACAACCACACAAAGCAACTGATTATTTTCTTCTCGCATGCCATAAACGGACAAGAAATCCACCAATCATTCAGCGTACTCATCTAAATTTCGGTCACTTAACTACGGATGAGTAGTTGCACACTACGCGGTCTTAAACAATCCTTATATCTCCATCGAAATCTTTATTTGTTCAGATTTATGCAAATCTTTTCATAATGTGAAATACATTCCATAAAACTTGCTAATTATTGTTTTAAATTCTAATTCAGATCTTCGTTTCACTTGAGGTAACCATCTGGAATGTTTAGAAGTCATATTTTTATTTTTTCTTTGCACGATTTTTGCTTGTAGTTTGAATAAATAAATTCTATAAAATTAATCAAAGCGTATTTGATAAAGCCAAACCTGCCGTGAGGCAGAGACGGAAAGCCACGGGTCTTTGATAGATAGCCGGGTTGCCTTAGAATTAAGGTTGCTCGGCTTTTTTTGTTTAGACTGGAAAAACAGGGGGTTAAAAATGAAAAACTCGGGAATTATTGAAAAAACAGGCGTATATTTTCCATCCTGTTTACCCCATTTCAATTGAATCCTAAATTAAATCAGAATCAGATGTCTAAAATGACTGAGTTCATCTATGGAGGAATCTTGCGATATATAATCTGTCTCACATGGTTAATTATTTTCTTATTTACTTTCTCATGTAAAGGTCAGAAAAACGACTTAAAAGAGGATTTAGTTAATCAGACTAAGATATCAGAAACCCAAGGGGCTAAACATCGAAAATTATTTTCCATAGGTAAAGAAAGCCATAACTACGTTCCCGGAGAGATCCTAATAAAGTTTAAAGACGGCACAGATGTGCAAAGCATAAAGACTATCCAAAAAAGACTTGGCCTAAGAACTATCAAGGTCGTTCCGAAGCTGAACATATACCGTATGAAGATCCAAAATGGGTCCTCAGTAGAAGAAGTCATAAAACGCCTTAAGGGTTTTAGAGAAGTAGAGTATGCAGAACCCAATTACATCGTAAATTTTCACTAATAGCAAAGGAGGTAAACATGAAAAAGAGAAAAAAAATCGTATGTGTGTTGGTATTTGTTACCATGTTTTTTTACGTTCCTGTTGCGTGGTCGGACCGGAGCCAACAAGGCCTCTGGAGGAGTGGCAATTTACCGATTGATAAAAAATTTTCTGCGGAATTCATGCCCGGGGAAGTCCTTGTAAAATTCAAGGAAGGGGCCACAGAAGGCCGGATAAATGCATTGCATTCAACCTTGCAAGCTCGGGAGATAAGGCGGATTGAGCCCATAGGAGTGAGGGGCATAAAACTCCCATCAGATATTTCGGTAAAAGAAGCCGTTGCACATTACAAAATGGACCCAAACGTGAAATATGCTGAACCAAATTACATCATTCATTTCACGGCAATGCCAACTGATCCAGCTTTTGGTGAGTTATGGGGACTGCACAATGCTGGCCTGCCGGTTAACGGAATTACCGGGACGGCAGATGCTGACATCGATGCTCCAGAGGCCTGGGATATCACAACGGGCTCAGACAATGTCATTATCGCAGTGCTTGACTCTGGTGTGGCGTACCTCCATCCGGAGATAAACCCCAATATATGGGTTAACACTGTTGAATCGGGTGGGACACCAGGAGTGGATGACGACGGTAACGGTTATATCGACGATATAAATGGTTGGGATTTCTGGGCTGACGATAATAACCCCGAAGATTATAATTCACACGGCACACATGTTTCAGGAACTATTGCAGCCCGTGGAAACAACGGAGTAGCGATAACAGGTGTCAACTGGAATGCCAGGATTATGGCTCTCAGGATGGGAGGAGTAGTAGGGGTAGTTGGCGATGCAACAGCTGCCATTATATATGCTGTGGACAAGGGTGCCGATATTATCAATGCAAGCTGGGGCGGGCCTAATTATTCTCAAAGCTTATATGATGCCATAAGCTACGCCAATGATAACGATGTTCTTTTCGTAACTGCAGCGGGAAATGGAGGGAGTGACGGCATTGGCGATAACAATGATCAGACTCCAGATTACCCTTCCAGTTATAACCTTCCAAATATCATCGCGGTGGCAGCAACAGATCAAGATGATGACCTGACAAGCTTCTCAAACTATGGTTTGGCCTCTGTGGATGTTGCTGCCCCAGGAGATAACGTCTATAGTACTATTCCCGAGTTTACACTCGGAACTCCTGTAAGTTTATACACTGAGAATTTTGGTCCGCCTAACCCCTCAGGGTGGCTTTTTAGTGGGACCAATAATACTTGGGGATTTGGTTCTGGAACTGGAGACACAGGTGACTGCCTCGAAGATAGCCCTGGAGCTAATTACGCGAATAACACGCTGTCCTTTGCAGTCTTCGGCTCTCCTTTTGCTTCGGTCAAAGATAGCAACTACACACTTTCTGTTAGGATAAATGCACAGTTAGAAACCGATTTTGACTATTTGTTTCCGGGTGTTATGGAGGACACAACTTTTCTTGCTTTGACTAGTCGGACAGGGTCCACTGGCGGGGCTTTCATCAATGACAGCTTTGATTTTACTATCTGGGCAGACCTCCTAAACAGTTTCAATTTGTGCTTTGCTCTTGTAACTGATTCTTCAGTCACCCAAGACGGGGTCTACATTGATAACCTTGAACTCTATCGAGAACCTATAATTATCAGCAGTTATGATTATGATTATTATGGCGGCACGTCAATGGCATCCCCCCATGTTGCAGGTGTTGCGGGATTGGTGAAGGCGCAGAATCCTAATTACACCCATCTCCAGATTAGAGACGCCATATTTAATACAGTTGACAGCCTCCTTTCTCTTTCCGGTCGAGTAGCAACGGAGGGGAGGGTTAACGCCTACGGAGCGGTAACCTACATTGCACCTCCTCCAAATTTCTCGGCTACGGCACAAGATGGCGCGGTAACGCTCAACTGGAATGCTAATAGCGAGAGCACCGTTACAGGTTACATAGTCTCATATGGAGAGACCATAGCCCTTGGCACCGAAATAGACGTTGGAAATGTCGTAACGTATGAGATAAGCGGTCTAACAAATGGAATTACTTACTACTTTGCGGTACATGCTGTCGGAGATTTCCCTGTAATAGGTTCATTAGATGGGACTGATTCTGATATTGTAACGGCCACACCCAATGTGCCGCCACCTCCCCCAGGTGACAGCGATAAAAGCGGTCCCTGCTTTATTTCCACCACCGCTTTTGGTTTGTAAATGATGGCTTTCATTTCAAATCGAAAAAGCTCACAATTTTAAAAAGAGCGGGACTTGTTTCCCGCTCTTTTTTTTGGAAAACAACTCATAATCTTTTCTTCATATTCTTTCCCTACACAACCAGGCTTTTTGTTCCGAACAATCCAAAAACCCGATCTTTTATATCTGTCTTTCAAATCCCCCTTTCATCAAATATACGAACCTGTCTGCTCCATCTCTATGAGCATATCCCGTAATTATCATTGCATTCGGATTAACCACCCCCACCCCAGGGCAAACGCATTTGAAACTTGTTCACGATACGGAGGATCGGCCTTCGGCCTTGAGGAGCGTCCCTTCGGGACTTGAAGAGCGGCCTTCGGCCTTGAGTTTTTGCCTCAAGCGAGCCGTCTTCGCCTCTTGTCGGGGCATAACCGAAGGTGAAGCCTGATCGGCTACACCGCGCCAGGGAGCGCTCCTCAAGTGAAACGCTCTTCAAGCGAAGCGCTCCATGAGCGAAGCGCTTATGCCACCCTCCCCTTACCCTTGTCAAAAACCCCGTCTTTAGCGGGGAGGGGATGGATCAGCTTATTGAAATATGAAGCTATTTCTTCGGGAACCTTAAGGGAAAATCCTTCCGCAAATGCGGAAAATATTGCCTCCTGATAAAAGTTCGATCTGCACAGTTTAATAAAGCTGCATAGACTGCCTAATAAATATAAATTAAAAACAACTCATTATATTTCTGCATTTCCAGACCTTTAGACCCTTTCCAAAAATAAAAATCTATTTATCCAAACAGATATTTTTCTTGCACTGTATCCTGGCATAGTGCGTACAATTCTGCTGAATAAAACCTCTTAAAAAATTCTACTTTGTTACATTTAAAAGTGCACTTTTTGTAAAGGGGGGAGTCGTTTTCGGCGAGTAAGTTGTGCCCTTGGGAGGCTCAAAATTCGTAAAGTTTTTTTATAAAATGCCGATAATTGGATAAAGGCGGTGAGCAAAACTTTATATCTCACCGCCAAGACACAAAAAACGCATTACTCCAACTTCCTTCCAACCGGCTTTTCCGGGTTAGGTGAGAATAATGAAAAAAACTGTTATAGCCTTATTTCTAGCAGCAGGGATAATATTTACAATTCCTGTTAATGCAAACGCCCAAAGCGATTATGAGTTTTATTTTTTTGGCATCAATCTCAAATCCTTTCAGGATAGCAACTGGCTCGAATTAACCGTCGGCGCGGTGGCCTCGGTTCTGGTTCATGAGCTTGGTCATGCTTTGTACCTTCAATCTCAGGGAAAGGACTGGGACTTACAATCTTCATCTTCCGGACTTGCCATACACACATCCGACCCTTTGTCAAAAAACCAGTACCGAAATTTTGGCAGAGCAGGTTTTGCACTGCAAACATTCGTAGGCGCCGTACTGACAACTTTTGAAAAGACAAGATACTCTGATTTCACCAAAGGCTGGGTGGGAATGAATGCCTTCGAAGTCTGTTCTTATAATGGAAGAAACCATGATATTGGCGGCGATTTTGAATTGATTGAAAGAGGTGGCGGCAACGGCGACTTTGAGCTTGGAGTATTTTATTTAATCAGCTCATATAATTTATTGAAAATGGACATACCGGCACAAATGCCCTATTTTTCAGCTACGATAAAAGCCAAAGCATGGCCGGAAAGCTTTTACACTTGGGAAAAACAGTCAGATCAATACATGTTAAGTTCATCCGACAAACCTGCCCGGCTCGGAAAAGAGCACTTGATTTTTAATCAAAATATTGACAAAGTAAGATATAGTAACGATCCTGAGATTTTTACAGTTTATGACAATAGCACCCGATTATTAGCAACCGTACGAAACAATACGAATGCAGAAATAATCGATTTTTGATTAGCCCGGAATTACTTTTTTCCAAGCAAATTTTCTTAAATAAACAGGGAAACATATGATAATTAAACAGGCGGTCGAAGTTCTTAAGATAGAAGCACAAGGGATATTAGAGCTGATAGATCGAATCGACACAAGCTTCACTGAAATGGTTGAGCTTATCTACAATTCAAAGGGACGTCTAATCGTCGGCGGAATAGGCAAATCAGGAATAGTAGGAAGAAAGATTGTAGCAACATTAAACTCTACAGGAACACGGTCTATATTTTTACATCCTGTCGAAGCCATGCATGGAGATCTCGGCATGGTCAGCCATGAGGATATTTTCCTTGCACTTTCAAACAGTGGTGAAACCGACGAGCTTAATATTCTTATCCCAAGTATCAGAAATGTGGGATGTACAGTTATCGCTTTTACCGGAAATACAGATTCCACCCTGGCAAAAAATAGTGATATTATAATTGATGTCGGCGTAGATAAAGAAGCATGCCCTCTTGGCCTTGCTCCAACTGCCAGCACAACCGCTCTTCTTGCAATGGGCGATGCTCTTGCCGTAGTCCTTATTAATAAAAAGCACTTTCAAACAAGCGATTTTAAAAAGATTCATCCCGGCGGAGCGATAGGCCAGCGTCTTTCCGGCAAGGTAAGTGATATCATGTTAGCGGGAGACTTGATTCCCCTTGTTTCAGAAGGTGCACCCATGGAAGAAGCCATCAAAATAGTAGACCGCTTCAAACTGGGAACAGCGCTTGTTTTAAGTGCAAATGAAACTCTTGCCGGTATTGTCACAGATGGTGATATTCGGCGTTTTATAGTACGTCATACAACGATTGCGGGCTCGACAGCCGAAGATGTAATGACTATTAACCCGCAAACCACCAACCCTGACACACCTGCATATGATGCACTGAACATAATGGAAAAGTACCAGATTACAGTACTTCCTGTAACGGATTACAGCGGAAAAATTCGCGGGATTTTGCACCTGCATGACATTTTAGGCAAGGGCGAATTCAAGTTTACTGGGAAATAGGGAATCCACGCATGAAGTACGTGGTTTTAGTTTGCCCCTCGAGGGCTGTGGATACACCGGATTAAAAGTGACTAAAGTGTCTAAAGTGAGCTAAAGTGCCTAAAGTTATGGAATTCTGTCTATTGTATTTTTATAAAATAGATGGCTTGCCGGGGCGTCTTGTCGGGTCGTCTTGTCGGGTCGTAGCTTGAAAGCGAAGCCTGAAGCTTGAAAAGCGAAGCCTGAAGCCAAAGGCGAAGACCGGAGCGGAGCGACACCATAACTTTAGGCACTTTAGACACTTTAGCTCACTTTAGTCACTCTTTGAGATTTATTCAGGCAAAACCAATTATCTCTGACCACGCCCGTCGAAGATCCCGTTATGCGGGGAACAACGTGGAACTAAAAATTAAATAAATCGCAACTATATGAGGTCACCATGAATTTTAACTCAATGGACACAAATATACCGACACTCGGAGAAACAAAAATATTTTCTCCGATTAAAAATCATAACAGGGGCAAACAGCTTAATAATTTTATTTCAGACGATGACAGGATTATCGTAAACTTAAAACTATCTGAGATAAAGAGCATTATCAAAAAGGGAGAAGATCCGCCATGCTTTGAAATGGCCGGCCCAAGGGAAATAATTTATTTTGATCCCAGCAAACTAAGATGTGCACTGGTGACATGCGGCGGTCTATGCCCAGGTCTGAACGACATAATCCGTTCAATAGTACTTGAACTTTACCATGGTTACGGTGTTCGTAATATTTACGGCATCCGTTACGGCCTGCAGGGGTTTATTCCGGAATTTGGTCACGATATTATTGATCTTACCCCTGGCTTTGTCTGCAATCTTCTCGACATGGGCGGGTCGATCCTCGGATCTTCAAGGGGGCCCCAGTCGATAGATGAAATTGCCGATAGTCTTGAAAGGATGAACATAGGCATTCTCTTTATGATCGGCGGTGACGGAACACTTATTGCCGCATCCAAAATAGCTGATGCTATTACTAAAAGAGGCCTTAAAATAAGTGTTATCGGCATACCTAAAACAATCGATAATGACATACACATGGTATCGAGGTCTTTCGGTTTTGATACGGCAGTCGATGTTGCAACCGACGCAATAAAAGCCGCCCATAATGAGGCACAAGGATATCCCAATGGAATTGGTCTTATTAAACTTATGGGCAGACATTCCGGCTTTATTGCGGCTACTGCCACTTTAGCTCAACAGGACGTTAATTTTGTACTGATACCGGAAATCGATATTGATCTCGATGGGGAAAATGGTTTACTGCGAGCAATTGAAATGCGTCTGGATCTTAGAAAACATGCGGTAGTTGTTGTAGCGGAAGGTGCCGGTCAGAATTTTATAGAAAGCATGGATAATGAGCGTGATGCCTCCGGGAATATCAAGTTAAAGGATATAGGACTTTTTTTAAAGAATAAAATCACATCCTATTATAAGGATAAAAATATTGATATTTCACTCAAATACATTGATCCAAGTTATATAATAAGGAGCCTGCCAGCAAATGCCAACGACAGTGTGTTTTGCGGATTTCTAGGACGCGATGCTGTTCATGCGGGTATGGCAGGAAAAACAAAGCTTATTGTAAGTCACTGGAATAACTGTTTTGTCTATGTGCCAATGGCTTTATCGGCCGGAAAACGCAAGCATGTTTTACCAAACGGCAAGTTGTGGCGTACAGTCCTCGAAGCAACAGGTCAGGGTTCATTGAAAAATGGTTGAATTTACCACGGAGTTTCACGGAGAGACAC
>JAUWMJ010000143.1 GCA_030613225.1 Desulfobacterales bacterium | reverse complement strand
GAAAATTGATATGGGAATCTATTCCCTCAGCACAACGTATGGGATTATAAGAAAGAAGCATGATTTAGGATTGGGGCTCGGTGTCTTGCTTCTTGATACTGGTATGGAATTTTCATCTGGAGGTAAAACCGTTGGGGATTCACAACTATTTCCCATGCCTTTTCTGGCATTGAGCGGTAGATTAAATTTTGGCAAGTTCAGAATTGTTGCCGTAGGCGGTGGTGCGCACTTTGATGGTAAAATGGATGGTTATGATTATACCGTTTGGTATTATACAGCAGACATCAGGGCAGGATATGAATTCTACAAAAACAGAAATTATACAGCGATCTTCAATTTAGGCTACAGGAGCCTTTATATGGACTCTGAAGCCAGGAAAAACGACAGTTGGTTTGAAGAAAAGGACCGTTATGCAGGGCCATTTATGAGCATACTTGTAAAGTTTACGGGATTTAAATAGCTATGATCTGAAAACCGCAAATTACTCCAACAAATCTAAATGAACCTCATTTACTGATATCTGCTATCATAAATTCCTGAGCGGTTCTAAAACCTGTGAAATCTCTTCCATATCACAGATTTTGGGGCCTCCAATAACCTTTGCAAACGATACCTTACTGCAAA
The DNA here is from genome assembly GCA_030613225.1 of Desulfobacterales bacterium. The sequence goes on along the minus strand of JAUWMJ010000143.1, from coordinate 6,868 downwards.
CCCGGCTTCGACCGGGTTTTTTATTTTCTAAGGCTTTAGGGTTGAATCTGAAATTCTGGGCCTGAAATGGTCTCAAATCCGAAACGGTTTTATTTATTTAACAATGACCAAGACCAATGAGGCAAGGCAAATTCCGGTAAATGATGACCTGGTTCGGATGTTCAAACGATTTATGTTAAGGTTGGTGGATATAGTGAATTTTGTTGATTCTGGTGAGGTAATTTTCAATTTATTTACTGAATTTGTGGGTTTAGTTGCTAATGATTATCCAGAGAGAACAGGGCACTATTTAGATGCTTTGGAATGGTTTAAAATAAAAGAAAAACCTGTTTAAGGTTAATAAGATGAATCCTGCAAATAATTCTTTGCAAAGTCTTTCACTACAGGTAAGGTTAATCCCAGAAGTCTTTTATTTTAAAACGCCTTAGCAAGGCATTTATAACAGGGATATAAATTTCCTTCCCCATGCCATGGTTTTTTATTGGGTACTGAAGCCCCTTCATTGATTTTAGCGAATCTCGTTTTACAAGAATTATTTCTGAGCCCTTGCCTCTTCCTTTTGACATAGGAACTATGCCGTATGGTTTTAACTTTTTTAATAATTCCCTAAGCTTTAAAGGTCTTTTAGGCATAGCCGACACTTGCGGAAAGGCATGTCTTAGCAGTTATCTGCGGGGGGACGAACTTTTTAACAGTTCGCTTTTTCTGAAAGGATGATTCAAGATGCATTTGATCTTCTGTCTGGGTTTTGCAATTATAAAATTCTTTCCAAACACCAGAGGGCGCAGGATGATAAAGGTTTTCAAGGTTGTCATTACTGAAAGCATAGTCCACCTGAGCCAAAATCAAATCATATAAGTCGCTTCGGGCATCCTTTAGAGTTGAAGCAGTAGCAACAATGTCTAACTCTAAACAGTGGGCAACAAATAAATTATCTTCCTTTTTAATCAAACAGCTAAAAACCATGCTTTTATTAAAGCTTTCCATTGTGATATCTCCCTTTTATTCCTGTAAATTATATCGGCATTTTTATAAAAAAGTCAAGGGGAATCAACAGCCGTCTTTCCTCCTTAATGCTGTTTCTTGGTAGCACACAAGGCGCTTGACTACAATAAGAAGAATAAGCCTGGTCTCAATTCTTCTGTGGCTCATGTATCGGCTTTCATGCGTAACAAGGTGTTTTGCAGAACCCGAAAGACAACGTAATAGCCATTGACGGCAAGCCAGCTAACGTGCTACAATTAAATTAAAATCACGTATTTACGTTTGATGGCAAGGCGATTGATGGGGTTAAATCATCATTTAGAACGGCTGTTAAAAACGCAGAGATCGAAGATTTAGAAAAAAGATTAAAAAAAATGGAAAATCAAATAGTCGAACTAACTTCGATAGATTATGAAGAGCGAGGCCAAATTGTTTTAAAAGATATTACTTATGGGCAGGCCAAAAAAGAGATAAAAGAGTATTTTTCTAAACATCATGGTGAAAATATTGATGCCGCTGATATTCAAGAGGCATTAAACATTGATATTTCTTTGGCATTAGGAATCCTCGATGATCTTGAGGACGAAGGTAAGATTAAAGCGGGATGAGTACTAAAAAGAAAATTTTTCAAAATTGTCGCAGAAAAGAAAAGGATTGTATTGAAGGGGACAGTATTTACATTGAATGCCGAAAGTCAGGTAATTGGAATTTAATAAGAATGTCAAGCCAACACCATGGTAATTGCTGTACAGCGAAAATGAATGCTAAAGCAGTTATACTTAAATCATACACCAACGTAAAAACCAAATAAGTCTCAACTTAGTCCAATTAATCAAAAAACCCGGTCAACTCAGGCCGGGTTTTTTTATTGGCTTTATAAACTCCGTAAATAGCCGGTATTAACAAAGACAGAAAAATTGTTAATGCATGATCGTCTCTTTCCTCAAGACTCGGAATAAAATCAACAATTATTTCACCACCCCCAAAGTAAGGGTCTGCACCTTCGGTGTGCATTCCAAGACCAACCCAATACAACACCGTAATAGCCATTGACGGCAAGCAAGCTAACGTGTTACAATCAAATACAAATCATGTATTTACGTTTGAGGGCAAGGAGATTAATGGGGTTACATAATTATTTAGAACGGCTGTTAAAAACGCAGGGATTGAAGATTTCCGATTTCATGACTTGCGGCACACCTATGCCAGTCAGTTGATTACGAAAGGCAGTACGCTTAAAGACTTGCAGGACTACTTGGACATAAAACCATGACCATGACTTTAAGATACGCACACCTTTTACAACATCACAAAAAAAGGCGGTCAATCTGCTTAATGGATTAACCGCCAAATCTTTTGTGTGACAAAAGTGTCACAAAAAACCAACCAGTGAAAAGCAACAAACTTCAAGTTGCTGAAATCATTGGTCGGGGTGATCCCGCTGATAAGCGGGGCGACCCCTTGATTTAATTTTTTTAGTAATGGTCGGGGCGAGAAGATTTGAACTTCCGACCCCTTGAACCCCATTCAAGTGCGCTACCAGACTGCGCCACGCCCCGACTGATTTAGTGAGACCTTTGAAAAATGGTAATTTCTGTTCGAGTTCAAGGAAGGCGAAAATTTCAACCACAGGAATATATAGAATATTTCGAGGATTGAAATTTGAGCCTGACGCAGAAATCGGGCAAAAGGTGCCGTTTTGCAAAGGTTTCAAAATGTTTAATACGATTTATTCACCATGTCAAGACATGATATGCTACTTTTAATGGGCTGACCCAAGATGAAAGTAAAAAAATTAAAACCTTTAAAGCCTCCAAGACTCAGGCGGGGTGATACAATCGGGGTTGTTGCACCTGCAAGCCACTTTGATTTGGAAAAGTTTAATAAAGGTATAGATTTGCTGGAGTCTATGGGGTTTAACACGTCGGTTCCTGAAAGGCTGTTTAATAAAAAAGGATATTTTGCAGGATCGGATTTGGAACGGGCCGAAATGGTCAACGGATATTTTGCAGATACAAACGTTAAAGCTATTATGTGCGCAAGGGGCGGATATGGTTCCATCAGGATACTCTCTTTGCTGGATTATAAAACAATTCAAAAGAATCCAAAAATCTTTGTCGGGTTCAGCGACGTTTCTGCATTGCTGTCAACGCTGTATTTAAAGTGCAGACTTGTTACATTTCACGGGCCAACGGTAACGACGTTAGGAAATTCCGACAACAGGACAAAAGATTCCCTGCTTTCAATGATTACATCCGGGGAAAAACCGGAAATAGCCATGGAAAGCGGTATTACCATACAGCCGGGTTCGGCTTCCGGGCCTGTTTTGGGCGGGAATCTTACGACACTGTGCCATCTCCTGGGAACCCGGTTCCAGCCCGATTTTAAGGGCTGTATCCTGTTTCTTGAAGACAGGGGGGAGGCTGCTTACCGGATTGACAGGATGCTGAGCCAGATGAAGCTTGCAGGATGTTTCAATGGGCTTGCAGGTTTCATTCTGGGGGCTTTTGAAGATTGTGGCGATACAGATGACATTATTCGGATAGTAGGCGATATCTTTAAAGATGATAAGATTCCCATACTTGCCGGACTTGAAGTAGGCCACGGCAAAAGAAATCTTGCGATTCCCACAGGACTAAATGCAACTGTTAATGCTGACCAAAAACTTTTAATTTTTCATGAACCGGCAACTACAGGTTGAATTCAGTGGCATGTAGTCCGTTGGGGGTGACAAGCCACTATCAACGGACAACCCAACAATGCCATTAACTTAAGCGATTATTGAACCGCAGAATATCGAACAAGGAATGTCGAATTTCGAAGTGTTTTTCCTTGCTTCAGCGGTTCGATATTTCTTGTTCGACATTCGATATTCATAAATTAATTGAAAATTTGCTTAAGTTAACGATATCAACGGACAACCTGCAACTGACAATGGACAAAAATAATGCGACAAGTCGACACCCTTATGCATAAGGGCGTATCGGACAGGGTTTTTCCCGGGGCCGTACTTCTGGTTTCAAGGGAAGATTCCATTCTTTTTATAAAGGCCTATGGATATGCAAATATATTTACAAAATGCCCAATGGCTGAAGATACCATCTTTGATCTTGCGTCTTTGACAAAACCTCTGGCAACTACCCTGGCGATTATGAAACTGGTTCAGGAGCATAAACTCGATCTTGAACAAAATCTCGGATCTGTTTTACCTTATTTTATAAATACGGAAAAAGAGCAGATAAAAATAAAGCATCTTTTAAGCCATACTTCCGGCCTGCCTGATTATCGCCCATATTATAAAGAGCTATGTGAAGTTCCGATGAGTTTAAGAAAAGATGCCTTAAAAAACTTTCTTGTAAAAGAGCACATGCTTCATCCGGTAGGCAAAAAGAATTTATACAGTGATCTTGGTTTTATGATTCTTAACCTGGTTGTAGAAAGCATTTCCGGAAAACGCCTTGACAGGTTTGTCGATGAAAAGGTTTATAAACCACTCGATTTAAGCCGGGGACTTTTCTTTTTAAATGTTGATGAAAAGTCGCAGTCGGAAAGATTTGCTGCTACCGAACTTTGCCCGTGGCGGAATATCCTTTTAGAAGGTGTTGTACATGATGAAAACGCATACGTGATGGGAGGTGTTGGTGGACATGCAGGGCTTTTCGGAACTGCCGGAGACGTTTATGCTCTTTTATCAGTTCTTTTATCCGCCTATTATGGACTTTCTTCAACTCATGTTTTCCAACAAGACATACTGGCTGAATTTTTTAAAAAACAGAGTAATTCGGAGAAAACGCTTGGGTTTGATACTCCGTCTTTACATGGTTCAAGCTGCGGAAAATTCTTTTCAGAAAAAAGTGTAGGTCATCTCGGGTTTACCGGGACATCATTCTGGATGGACCTTGACAGATCGGTTATTATAATACTTTTAACAAACCGTGTGCACCCATCGCGCGATAATACCAAAATAAAAGCCTTCAGACCGGAAATTCACAATGCAATAATGAAATCGCTTTCAGGTGAGGGGAAAGGAAAAATAACAAAGTGATAATTTTTCATTGTAATACCAATATAATTCTGGTAGCAATGCCTTGCAGTTTTTTAAATTTTGTAGTATAATAGTTGAAAAAAAATAGCACTTAACCCGACAATGCAACTTGCCTGTTCTATTTAGCAGCAGCTTCTTTTTGTGTTATACGGTATTGTTGCGCGTTTCGGGTTGCGGGGTACGGGTTATAAAAAAGGATTATTTCCGATTAACAACTCGCAACACGCAACTCGGATATGGTTAGCGATAAATGTCGTTGTAGGGTTAATATGTGCAGAATTGAGGCGTTATGAATTTATTTTTTGATGGAATTCTGGGTATTTTTTCAAATGATCTTGCTATTGATCTGGGCACTGCCAATACACTGGTTTATGTTAAGGGTAAGGGTATTGTGTTGATGGAGCCTTCTGTAGTTGCGGTAAGTGTGGACCACAGGTCGAAAAACAGGGTGCTTGCTGTCGGTTCCGATGCCAAAAACATGCTGGGAAGAACTCCGGGCAATATCGTTGCCATCCGGCCTATGCGGGATGGAGTTATTGCTGATTTTGAGGTTACCGAGGCAATGTTGCGGCATTTTATTCATAAAGTGCATAACAGGCGTACATTCGTCAGGCCGAGAATTATTATTGCCGTACCATCCGGAATTACCCAGGTGGAAAAGCGTGCGGTGAAGGAATCTGCAGAATCTGCCGGTGCTCGTGAGGTTTTTCTGATTGAAGAACCAATGGCTGCCGCTATCGGAGCTAATCTTCCGATTACTGAGCCAACATGTAATATGGTGGTTGATATTGGCGGCGGAACAACCGAAGTCGCTGTTATTTCTCTGGCAGGAATTGTTTACAGCAGGTCCGTCAGGGTGGCCGGCGATAAGATGGATTCCGCCATAATACAGTATATTAAAAGGAAATATAACCTGTTAATTGGTGAAATGACCGCCGAAATGATTAAAATGACAATCGGCAATGCATCCCCTGATCCACAGGATCTTGAAACGATAGAAGTAAAAGGGAGAGATCTTGCATCAGGGATTCCTAAAATTTTATCTATTGATTCGGAAGAGATTCGGGTAGCGATTTCAGAGCAGATCGATACAATTATTGAGACGGTGAAGATAGCTTTGGAACAAACACCACCGGAGTTGGCGGCCGATATTGTCGACAGGGGGATTATTATAACAGGCGGCGGTGCCTTGCTGAAAAATCTGGATAAGTTCCTCAGGGAAGAAACGAGCCTTCCTATTACCATAGCCGATGATCCGCTGACAACCGTGGCGCTTGGTTCCGGAAAAGTTCTGGATAATATTGAAATACTAAAACAGGTTGTAATTACATAGTTTAGACCTCGTAAGTTATTATCGAAACATAACTATAACCTTTAAAATAACATGGATTTGCATGAAAATTGGACACAGGTCTAATTCAGGAATTGAGAGATTCAGGAATTTAGGAATTGAAGGAATTCTATCTATTTTAATTTATTGATTTTATCCTTTAATCCCTCAATCCCTCAATTCTTGAATCCCTTAATTTTGCGCTAATAAATACAGATAGTGTTCAATAAATTGACTCATTTTAAGTGTAAGTTACGAGGTCTGTAATAAGGATTCCTTAAGGATAAAAGCGTGAGAATTATCAGTGGCGATTTAAAAGGCAAAAAAATACGTTCGATTAAAGGAACGAAAACAAGGCCAACATCTGATCGGCTTCGCGAATCAATATTTAATATTATTGCCTTTAATGTTCAGGATACTTGCATATTGGATCTTTTCGCCGGAACTGGTGCTTTTGCCATTGAAGCTTTAAGTCGCGGGGCTAAGTTTGCCGTATTCATTGACATCTC
>JAUWMJ010000038.1 GCA_030613225.1 Desulfobacterales bacterium | reverse complement strand
ATCACAATATGCTTTAGATGCTCTTGAACGATTTGAAGATGAAATGGCCGTTGATGACAACAGGCCTGCCATTTTATACCGCCGTGAGGGAAATCTTTTCCTGGTTGATGAAAAAGGCAAAAATGCGGCAAAAGAAGCTGTGGCTCTGCAAAAAAGCCTGGGCTGTCAGGTAGAATGGTTGTCTCCAGTAGAAATCAAACAGCGTTATCCTCTTTATGAGCCGGCTGGTCTTGTTGGAGGTACATTTGGGCCCAAAGACGGCCATTTTGATGCCTATGCAGTCCTGATGGGCTACAAGGCCAAGGCCAGATCTCTTGGTGCAGAGTATATAAAAGGTGAAGTCGTTGAAATCGCAGCAGAAAAAAAACGAATTATCGGAGTAAAACTGGTTGATGGCGACAGACTTGCAGCAGAAATTGTTGTTAATTGCGCTGGAGCATGGGCAGCCGGTTTGGCTTTGACGGCAGGTGTGAAGATTCCTGTAGAGCCGGTGAAACGCCAGGTTTTTGCTCTGGACACGGCAGTAAAGCCGGAAGGGCCGCTGCCTTTGACCATATTGCCTTCAGGCCTGTATTTTCGATCTGAAACAGGCGGCTTGATCCTGCTGGGAAAATCGATGGACGAAGACCCTGTCGGTTTTGATTTCACTTGGGATGATAAACGTTTTATGGAGATTCTGTGGCCGGAACTGGCCGAGTTCGTTCCGTCCTTTGATACGCTCAAACTAATCCGCGGCTGGGCTGGTCTATATGCGGTCAATACGCTTGACGGAAACGCAATTCTCGGAGAGTGGCCGGAGTTAAAAGGCTTTTATTTAGCCAATGGCTTTTCAGGTCACGGGCTTCAGCAGGCCCCGGCTGTAGGCCGTTATATCTCCGAACTTATTACAGCGCGGTCTCATGTACTTGATCTATCCGTGTTCCGACCTGAGCGGATTCTGGAGAATAAGCCGCTAAGTGAAGATGGACTGGTTTAAAATTACCAATTTTTTCTTAACATCAAATCTCAAAAAGTTTTGATCCTTACCGCGATTTCAAAGGGAAGGAATTGTTTAAATAAAGAATAAAGGATTGCATATTGCCAGAGCAATTTATTTATGATATTTGGGTACTGCTATGGCTGAACTTCTATATAATATATCGAAAAGGTTTGGCGGTCTTCTGGCCGTCAACAACCTGGATCTTGAGGTTCCAAAGGGCGGAATTTTAAGTCTTATAGGTCCGAACGGAGCTGGCAAAACAACTGTTTTCAACATGATTACAGGTGTCTATCCATCAAGCGACGGAACGATTACTTACAATGGCAGAAAGCTTAATAACTTGAGAAGCAATCGTATTATCGCCAGAGGCATCGCCCGAACTTTTCAGAATATCCGGCTGTTTAAATCCATGACTGTTCTTGAAAATGTCCAGGTGGGGATGCACTGTCGAATAAAAAAGCGGTGCCCTTCGAGCGCTGTTTAAACCGCATTTTGAAGGCAATCCTTTATGACTTTTATTCAGGTTATTATTAATAGTGTTGTTAGGGCCTCTGAATTGGCCCTTTTAAGCCTAGGGCTGACCATAGTTTATGATATATTGAGGTTTGCAAATTTTGCTCATACAGAATTTGCTGTGGTTGGAGTCTATTTGGCCCTTTTTTTGAACGTAACATTAGGATTACACATCCTACCTTCCGTGATCTTTGCCTCTGTTGCAACCGGAATCTTTTCCATATTAATTGACAGGGCAGTATTTAAGAAGATGCGAAACACCAGCGGTATTATCATAATGGTAACCTCGCTGGGATTAGCCATTGCCCTGAGGAACACGATAAGGGCTATATGGGGAGCCGATGCCCAAAATTACTCAATAGCCTTACAAAGGCCAATCGTTACCGAATACTTTCGAATTACACCCCTGCAGATCTGGATTGTTCTCATTGGGTTGGCCGCCATGTTTGTCTTTCATTTATTACTTCATCACACCAAATTAGGCAAGGCCATGCGCGCATCTTCTGATAACCCCGAGTTGGCTCAGGCAAGTGGTATTGCCACCGAAAAAATCATCACGTATGTATGGTTCATAGCCGTTACCTTTGCCTCTCTGGGTGGTATCTTGATAGGCATGGAAACCTACATTATTCCTTATATGGGTTTTGCCATAATTATTCCGGTATTTTGTGCTACTATAATGGGGGGTATAGGGAACCCATACGGGGCTATGCTGGGAGCTCTGGTACTTGGTTTTGCTGAAAACTTTGGCCTGTATATTAATTTCGGGAAGATAATAAACCTGGGGGGAGTTCTCGATTTCTCAAAAGATATATTTATCCCTACCGGATACAAGCCCGCCATCAGCTTTGTCATGCTGATTTTGGTATTGCTCATAAGACCTCGGGGGATTTTGGGAAAGAAAAAGGAAATTTAATGGGTCTTATTAACTTTTTAGTCTATTTGGCCATAATGATGGGAATTTATGGCATTTTGAGTCTAAGCCTTAACCTCCAGTACGGTTTTACCGGATTGGCCAATTTTGGGCATGTCGCATTTTTTTGCCTGGGAGCTTATGTATCGACCATAATTGTTTTAACGTTTGACATGCCATTTATTTTTGGTCTTTTGGGTGGAATGGCTGTGGCTTGTGTTTTTGGATATGTTTTAGCTATCCCCACAGCCGACCTCAAAGAGGACTACTGGGCCATTGTCACACTTGCCGCTGCAGAAATCGTTCGAATCTTCTTTTTAAATGAAGATTGGGTCGTGGGTGGGGGACCTTACGTCGGGGGTTCTTTTGGCGTTGGAGGTATCCCGCAACCCCTTAGATCACTCTTTTCAGCGCATACGTACCCGTTCTTTTATTTGGCTATTGTTCTTGTCTGCCTGTTTGCAACCTACATTATTATCAATACCCTCACCCAGTCTCCCTTCGGGAGGGTAATAAAGAGTATCAGAGAGGGAGGAGACAACCTCCCGGTGGCCATGGGTAAAAATGTCAAAAAATTTCGCGTGAAGGTCATGGCTATAGGAGGTAGTTTTGGGGGTTTAGCCGGCTGTCTATGGGCCCACTTTCATGGTTTTATAAGCCCGGATCAATTTATGCCTCTGGAGACATTTATTGTCTGGGCTATGGTTATTGTCGGCGGGAAAGCCAATAATAAAGGGGCAATTCTTGGGGCAGTCGTCATAATGATATTCTACAATTCAACCCGATTCCTTAAAGATTACATTCCTGTTGAAGCGGTCACCTTGGCCAGCCTCAGAATGGTGGCAATAGGGATACTGATCGTAGTTGCTATGCTTTTTATGAAGGAAGGATTTATCAAAGAAAAAAAAGTGCTTTACTGAAAATGAGATATCATGCTTAGGTTAGAAAATGTTCATAAAAGCTTCGGTGGCATCGTAGCACTTCATGGAGTAAGTTTTCATGTAGAACCTCGCAGTATTACAGGGCTTATTGGCCCAAATGGATCGGGCAAGAGCACCTCCTTTAACGTGATATCCGGATTTTACAGCAAAGATAGGGGAGAAATCTATTTTCAGGGAAAAAAGATTGAGGATATTGAACCGTACAGAATTGCAATGATGGGAATTGGCAGGACCTTCCAAATAAGCGAAGCGCCTGAAAAAATGACTGTATTAGAGAACCTTCTCTTAGCGCCCAAGAATCAAATTGGCGAAGGGGTTTTTAATGTCTTTCTGCATCCCAAAAAAATTAAGAAAGAGGATAGAAAGCATCTCAAAAATGCCTTTGAGATACTTGAGCTTATCCAACTGCATGACCTAAGAAACGAATACGCGGGAAATCTTTCCGGGGGGCAAAAAAAACTTTTGTCTCTGGGTAGGATACTAATGTCAGACCCAATGCTTATCTTGTTAGACGAGCCAACAGCCGGAGTGAACCCTACCCTCATTAAAGACCTCATTGTTGCCATAAAGAACCTGAGGGACGAAAAAGGGAAGACCATTTTACTGGTAGAACATAATATGAAGGTTATCAGCGAGATTTGCGATTGGGTTATTGTATTGGATTACGGTAAAAAGATTGCAGAAGGAACGCCGGAGGAGATCCAGAAGAACGAGAAGGTGCTGGAGGCCTACCTTTCCGGAAGCTCGAAGCGAGGGTAATTACGTGAAGGTTCTTGAGGTCGATAATGTATTTGCAGGATATGGAAAATCGGAGATTTTGCACGGGGTCTCTATCTATCTTGAGAAAAACGAGGTTATAACCATCATTGGCCCCAACGGGGCCGGGAAATCTACCTTGCTAAAGGCCGTTATGGGTTATATATCTATCTTTAAAGGGGATATCTACTGGAAAGGAGAAAAGGTTACCCAGCTTAGACCTGATGAAAAGGTTAACAGAGGTTTTGGCTATGTCCCTCAACTTGGGAACGTATTTCCCTCCCTGACTGTCAGAGAAAACCTTGAGATGGGTGGTTTTATTCAGAGTAAAGAGGTTATTGAAGAAGGAATAGACAAGGCTTTTGAACTCTTTCCCATTCTGGCTGATAGAGCAAGGAAAAAGGCAGGTACCCTGAGTGGCGGTCAGAGACAGATGCTTGGCATGGCCAGGGCCTTAATGACAGACCCGGAGCTGTTTATGCTGGACGAGCCTTCAGCAGGACTTTCCCCTAAAGTCTCAGAGGAAGTATTCTCGACTATCGCAGATTTACATAGCAAAATGGGCAGGGCCATCATTATTATAGAACAGGATGCGTTTCAATCATTGAGTATCTCTGACAGAGGCTACGTACTGGTGATGGGTCAGAATGAATTTGAGGACGAAGCGGACAAGATATTAGCAAATGAAAAGATAAGGGAGGCCTATCTTGGAGGGTAAGAGCTTAGCTCCGCTTCGCTCAGAAATAGAAGTAAGCACTCTGATTCCGATGAATTTAGAAATCCGCACTCGTTAAACTGAAAGGAGGTGAGGAAAAGAAAGATCGAAACGGGTTAATGAGGCAATGGCATTTAACCATGAAGATAAAGGAGGTAAAAGATGAAAAGACAAGCTTTTTCCATAGTTGGTATATTTCTTTTGGCGGGCCTATTAACTGCTGGGGTATCTGTTTCACCTGTGGCTGCAGGCCCTGTAACTATTGGATCTATCAGTCCTTTGACAGGGACAAATGCTGTACAGGGTCTCGACATGAAAAGAGGAGAAGAACTGGCCTTAGAAGAAATCAATGCCGCCGGAGGCATTAATGGCAACCCATTAAAGATTATCTGGGAGGATACCGAATCCAGCGCCAAAGGTGGAATGGATGCGGTCCACAAACTTGTTGAGATTAACAAGGTACCTCTGATCATAGGGGCTTATTCAAGCGGTATTAGTTTGCCTACTGGACAGTGGACCAATTCGAAAAAGGTTATCCAGATCTCTGAGGCCTCCACCTCACCCAAGTTGAGAGAGATTGGACCGTATTTTTTTAACGTAATGGGCCTGGATGAGGTTATGGGTACCAAATTGGCTGAATTTGCCCTTGAAAGTGGTTCCGGAACATTTGCATCTATCACTGTGAACAATCCCTTTGGCATTGGTGTTGAGATCTGGACAGAAAAAACCATTAACAAGGCCGGTAAAAAGTGGTTAGAGGCAGTCAGGTACGATGAAAAGAAGACCGATTACCGGGCTGAAATCGAGCGCCTTTTTGCAAAGAAACCGGAGGCGGTCTTTTTTACTGCTTACGGAACAGAGAGCAAACTCATCCTAAAACAGGCCTATGAGTTGGGATTGAAGCCCTCTAAGGGTTGGTATGCTGATTACATGACCATGTGGAGCAATGAGGTTATTCCAGAGAGCGCTGAAGGCATAAAAGGACTCGTCATGGGTTCAACGACTGGATCTCGCTATAAAGAATATCAGGAGGCATACAAGAAAAAATATGGCAAGAAGGCCAAACAGACTGCATTCGGTGCTTATGCCTATGATGCCGCCTGGATCGCCGCCCTGGCACTAAATATGGCAGGCAGTACTGATACTGATAAGATTGCCAAGGCCCTGTACACTGTGAGTAAAATTTATAATGGAGTCAGCGGAGATAAGAGCTTTGATAAAGATGGTATGCAGGTCACCGACTATTACACGAGAAAGGTTTATAAAGGTGGAAAACTGGTTCCGTATAAATAAAACACCCTTACTCTAATTTGTATCGGGGCCAATACGTTGGCCCCGATTACCACGTTAATTATCCGTCATGCCCGCACAAGTCTTCTTGGTTGAGCCCCATTTTCCACAATCAATGGCCGGAGAAACGGAAAACATGCCGTTTTCGTGGAAACAACCATCGGAAACCAGGATATGCAGGTGGGGGTGAAATCCGAGTGGAAAATCCCCGAACGTTTGTATGGCGACAACAGCACCGGGTACCGCCTTTTGGTTCCGGATGCCGGTTGTGTAAAAGGCTTTCAGCGCCTCCCAGCCATCCCGCCTGGGCGGGAAGGTCAGAAAGCAGGCTGTGGTCGTAAAGAAAATACCGCCGCAGGATTTTGGGGATGCTCAATACCGCATGCCTGTGCGGAACCGCCTTTACCACCTCCTGACAAAGCCACTCGCCGAACTCTACCACCCGCTTCTGGTGACAGGATGGACAGAAATGGCGACGCTTGCAAGAAAATGCCAGGAGATATTCATGACCACAGTGCTCACATCGGACCCTGGCAAAGCCATTTTTCAAAGGCCTCAAGTTACAGGATAATCTATAATGCATAGGTTCGACAGGGTTATTATCATCGGCGGCGGTGTCATCGGTGCTGCGACCGCCTATTATTTAGAAAAAAAAGGATGGTCGGTGACCATCATTGAAAAAGACGGCTTTGGTTGCGGAGCTTCCCATGGAAACTGCGGCCTGATTGTGCCTGATCATATCCTGCCGCTTAACTCCACAGACAATTTAATTAAAGGCCTTGGATGGGTTTTTAAAAAAGATGCACCTCTGTTAATCAAGCCGAGGCTCGATCCGGCATTGGCAAAATGGTTGATGAAGTTTGTCCTGCACTGTAACCAAGAAGCCATCCGGGCGTCTGCACAAGGTCGGGCAGCCATCATGCAAAGTGCTATCGATCTATATCATGGTTTAATTAGTAAAGAAGCGTTGGACTGCGACTGGGAAGTTAAAGGCGCCCTACATATTTTTAAATCCAGGAAAGAATTTGAAAATTACGGATCTGCTGATGCGCTGAAAAAACAGTTCGGTGTCGATGCAACTCCTTTGGACAGAAAGTCGCTTTTAAAACAGGAACCTGCTGTTGGGGATAAGGTAGCAGGTGCCTGGTTTTCCAGGCATACCGCCCATCTTCGCCCGGACGGTCTCATGAAAGAACTAAAACGGGTTCTTATCCAAAAAGGAGTTGAAATCATAGAGCAGACGGAAGTGACCGGTTTTCAAAGCAAAAATAATAAAGCTGTTGCAGCCGTTACCGGGCAGGAACATTTTCCGGCAGATCAGTTTGTGGTGGCCACCGGTGCCTGGGCTCCCCTGCTTAATAATGCCCTTGGTTGCAGATTGCCCATTCAACCAGGGAAAGGGTATTCGGTAACAATGCAGCGACCTCAAAACTGTCCGTCGATTCCCTGTTTTTTTCAGGAAACCGGGGTGGTAATTACTCCCTGGCAAAGCGATATCAGACTGGGCGGTACCATGGAGTTTGCCGGATACGATGAAAGCTTGAACCAGGTGAGGCTCGATGCACTGCTTCATGCGGCACAAGGTTATTTGCGAAATATGAAGTTTAGCAGCATACAGGACGAATGGTGCGGGTGGCGGCCCATGACCTGTGATGGATTACCCATCATTGATCGATCGCCGCGTCTGGAAAATGTCATGATTGCGGCAGGTCACAATATGCTGGGTCTTACAATGGCGCCGGGAACCGGAAAGCTGGTCTCTGAAATTTTAAGCGGAGAGGCTCTGCATGTGGATCCTTATCCGTACCGGGTGTCAAGATTTGATGGTTTCATAAAATAGCTTTTTATGAAACCATCATCGTTAACAATTTTCAATTCACAATTGACAATTATTTGTTTTAAAATTGTATTTGCTAAAATCAAATTGTGAATTGTGAATAGTTAATTGCGAATTGTCAATTAAAACAAGCTTTCAAATAACTAAACCATAACCTTTTGATATGATAGACAAGTTATTTTCGTTTACAGTGCTGCAAAGAGGCATATTATAGCTTTTTACGAGATCATCAAGATTTAAATGACAAAGTTTAAGGAGTATCATTCCATGTCAGAATGGAGAATTGAAAAACATCCTGTTCTCAGTATTCCTGAGACAAGGAAAATACCTTTTTACTGGAATGGACAAAAATTTGAGGCCAATGAAGGGGAGGTGATTTCATCCGCTCTCTTTGCCAACGGGATTCATGTATTTGGCCATCATGCTAAAGATAACTTTGCCCAGGGAATGTTTTGCGCCAACGGACAATGCGCTCAATGTGCAGTTATAGCAAATGGTGTTTCGGTAAAATCCTGTATGACAAAAGTAGAAGAGAATATGATTGTGGAAAGTATTGAAGGGCTGCCGGAACTTGCAATTACTGTCGATGATTTTCAATTTTCGGATATCAAAGAAATTGAGACGGATGTGTTAATAGTGGGTGGCGGACCTGCCGGTCTTTCTGCTGCACTGCAGTTAGGTGAAAGAGGGGTTGAAACCCTTATTGTTGATGATAAAGATCGATTGGGAGGCAAATTAGTTCTCCAGACACACAAGTTTTTTGGATCAATTGATGATTGTTATGCAGGAACCAGGGGTATAGATATTGCGACAATTCTAAAAGATGAGCTGCTAAACCATAAGTCTATAAAGGAGTGGTTAAACAGCACGGCAATGTATGTTTTCAGTGACAAAAAAGTGGGAATAGTTACTGACGGCAAAAAATATTCTATTGTAAAACCCAAGGTTGTTCTCAATGCGGCGGGTGCAAGGGAAAAATCCCTGGTATTTCCCGGAAATACTTTGCCGGATGTCTATGGGGCCGGAGCCTTTCAAACCCTGGTTAACAGGGATCTTGTAAAGCCTGCAAAGAGACTGTTTGTAGTGGGAGGCGGTAATGTAGGCTTGATAGCTGCCTACCACGCTTTGCAGGCCGGCATTAATGTTGTCGGGTTAATTGAAGCGCTGCCCGAAGTCGGTGGTTACCAGGTACACGCAAATAAGATCAGAAGATTAGGTGTGCCGATATACACAGGACACACCATTTTATCCGCCAATGGAAATGAAAATGTAGAGTCCGTTACCGTGTGCAAAATAGACGATAGTTTCAAACCGATTCACGGCACGGAAAAGACATATGAATGTGATACGGTTTTAATTGCAGTAGGGCTCAGTCCTGTAAATGAATTTTTCAAACAGGCAGAGCAGGCAGGAATAAAAGTTTTTGAGGCCGGTGATGCAAAGGAAATTGCCGAGGCCTCCTCTGCCATGTTTAGCGGTAAGATAGCCGGTCTGAAAATTGCCGGAGTACTCGGCAAAGAAAGCAGGCCCGTTCCGAAGGACTGGTATGAAAAGGCAAATGCTCTGAAAAGACATCCCGGACCCGCTACAACGCCCCTTTATGATTCTTCCCCTGGAATCGGTGTTACACCTGTAATCCATTGTTACCAGCAAATTCCCTGTAATCCATGTGTTTCTGTGTGTAAACAGGAGGTTATTTGTATTCCCGGTGATTCTCTGCAGGAAAACCCTCAGATAACTGAAAATGAATGCATTGGTTGCCACAAATGCCTCTTCATTTGTCCCGGCCTGGCAATCTCTCTGGTAGATTACCGCGAAGACCAAAAGAATCCGATAGTCTCCTTACCCTATGAAGTATATAACTATAAATATAAAAAGGGAGACCGGGTCCTTTTGAGTAGTTATGAGGGGAATCCGCTTGGAGAGGCGATTATTTTTAGTACGGCAATTAAAAAGGCATCGAGAAAAACCCAGATTATAAAGATTAAAGTTCCTGAAAAAATTGCCAGACTGGTTGCCGGGTTTCGGATTCAAAAAGACGAGGTTACGTTTCCGAAAGGCGAAATCACATCGGACAGAATCTCTGACGAAGCAATCATTTGCCGGTGTGAAAGAGTAACTGCCGGCGAAATCCGTGAGTTGATCAGGTCAGGTATAAGAGACATGAATCAAATAAAGGCAATTACCAGGGCAGGAATGGGGGCATGCGGTTACAAAACCTGTGAAAATTTAATGTTACAGATGTTTAAAGAAGAGGGAGTTTCTTTAGAAGAGGTCACTTTAAACACAATAAGACCTGTTTTTGTTGAAACTCCACTTGGCGTTTTTGCCAATATTTTAGAATGAAAACAAAATGAAAAAATCATACGATCTGATTGTTATTGGAAGTGGCTCCATTGGTGTGCCGGTGGCCTTTGAGTTCGCAAAAAACGGGCAATCCGTGCTGGTTATTGACTCTCTTGCATCCCCTGGACAGGGGCAAGACAAAAAGGCGATTGGCGGTATTCGGGCAACCCACTCTGATAAGGGCAAAATAGTGGTCAGCCAGAGAAGTATAGACATATTTTCTACCTGGAAAGAAATATATGGTGACGATATCCAATGGAAGAGCAATGGCTATTCATTCCCCGCCTATACCAAAGAAGATGAAGCCACTTTAAAAGATTTAATGAAAATTCAAAAAAGTTATGGGCTGAATATCGACTGGCTGTTACCTGAAGAGTACAGAAAATTAAATCCCGGAATCAACATGAAAGGATTGCGGGGCAGCACCTATTCCCGAAAAGACGGCTCTGCTTCCCCTTTGTTATTCATCAACTCCTGTCATTTTAAGGCGGTAGTGTATGGGGCCGAATTTATATTCAATGAAACAGTTACAGGGTTTCATATAGAAAAAAACAGGATTACCTCGATAAGAACAAACAAAGGGGAATATCACTCGGCCAATGTCTTAAATGCTGCCGGAGTCTTTGCAAGAGATATTTCTCAAATGGCAGGGATTGAAGTTTCGGTAGATCCTGATTGCCATGAGGCTGGGATCACTGAGCCAGTAAAGCCATTTATGGGGCCGATGGTAGTTGATATGCGGGCGGAACCAGGGTCCAAGAATTTTTATTTTTACCAGAGTACTGAGGGCCAGGTAATTTTTTGTTTGACTCCTGATCCACCAATTTTAGGAACAGACAGTCGTGCCACCTCGGAATTTCTGCCGATGATTGCCAAAAGAATGATAAAAATTATGCCCATGCTTGCAAACCTGAAAGTTCGACGCACCTGGCGCGGGCAATATCCTAACACGCCCGATGGATTTCCCATAGTAGGGAAAATGAGGGAATTGGATAACTTCTACCAGGCTGTCGGCATGTGCGGTCAGGGTTTTATGCTTGGACCTGGTATGGCTGAATTAAATTACAGGCTGATTACGGGAAGCTATGGTTCAGATGATCCGGAAATCTCAAAAAGTTTCGATCCTTATCGCGATTTCAAAGGAAAGGAGTTGTTTAAATAAAAATCATCTACCACCTAACGGATGGTTTGATGAAGACTACTCGAAGGGGGTGTAGGATATACCAGGTTTTAAGTGACTAAAGTGCCTAAAGTGAACTAAAGTGTCTAAAGTTAAGGAATACTGTCTATTTTATTTCTATTAAAAAAAAGATAGAGCTAAGCGACACCACAACTTTAGACACTTTAGTCACTTTAGTTCACTTTAGGCACTCTTATTTACTCAGACAAAGTCAATTACCTTTAACCACGCCCAGATGACGTGGTTTGAAAATTAAATAAAAAACAATACAGCTTTCACTCAAAACTTCGCATTAACGGCTTTCCATAAGGACTGAATGGAAACTCAGATAGATATATTTCGTACCCTTTTTTTGTAAACCAGCCGGCTATGCCGTATCCTCTTTTAGCTTTCTCTATATGGAATTCCTGTGCCGGAATAAATCCATACCCTATCAGATAAATCTGCTCACCATTATTATTTTTCGCAGAATCGACAATCAAAGAAACATGCCCGATTCCGCCATCTCTATTTTGAACAAACATATCTCCAGGTTTTAAAGCTCCGGCTTTAACTTTGTTTGCCCCTTTTTTAATTGAATATGAGTTTGAATAGGCCATATGCCATCTTAGAAAGCTTTTGTATTTTTTATTACTTCTTTTGTAGTACATTTTTTTTCCGCTGTAATTATATAAAAAAAGACTATCCA
>JAUWMJ010000290.1 GCA_030613225.1 Desulfobacterales bacterium | reverse complement strand
AAAAAACAGGCATTTTTTGCTCTGGCTGGCATTATTACGCTGGTTGCCTGCAGACATTTTCCATATAAGCATTTTCGCTCTTTGACATATCCGTTTTTGATTCTTGCTATATTTTTCCTTGTAGCGATCAAGCTTTTCGGTCTTGGATATTCTGCCGGGGGCTCTATGCGCTGGCTAAGAATAGGTAGTTTAACGTTTCAACCCTCGGAATTTGCCAGGTTTGCATTAATAATCTACCTTGCCTATTCCATGGATAAAAAAAAGGAAAATATTAAAGATTTTTCCGTCGGCTTTTTGCCGCATGTTTTGGTGCTTGGTATATTTACAGCTCTTATTTTAATGCAGCCTGATTTTGGCAGCGTAGTTATCGTTGGAGCAATCACCTGGCTTATGTTGTTTATCGGTGGCGTAAGGATCTCTCATCTGCTGTTATCCCTGCTCTTCGTTTTGCCTGCCGCATATATTTTTATGATCAGCGCCGAATACAGGATTAAACGTATAATAAGCTTTTTGGATCCATGGCAATACCCGGCAGATGAGGGGTACCAGATTATCCATTCCCTTATGGCATTTGGTACAGGAGGAATTTGGGGAACAGGCATCGGGAAAGGTTATCAAAAGCTGTTCTATCTTCCCGAACCCCATACCGATTTTATTTTTTCCGTCATTGGTGAGGAGCTGGGTCTTATAGGTGTTTTGTTTATTATAGCACTTTACGCATTGATTTTCTGGAGAGGGATCATTATCGCCAGAAATGCAAAAGATACATTCGGCGCATTTATTGCTACCGGGCTTACAATAGCAATTATTCTTCAGGTTTGTGTCAATATGGGGGTTACATTAGGACTCCTCCCGACAAAGGGACTTACCTTACCCTTTTTAAGTTATGGCGGCACATCACTTTTGATAAATATGGCATCCATAGGGATACTGATGAATATTGGAGCAACTAAAACAGATGAGTGAAAATTAGTCCGATTTCGTTAAAAAAGTAAAATGTTGTTGGTTTCATAAAATTTTTCTAAATATCGAATATCGAACAAGGAATTTCGAATGATGAAGTGTTGAATCGCTTTGCTCCGCCACAAAACCGGCGGACAAGTCTATTTTTTTAAATATTAAAAAAGATAGAATACCTTACTTCGACATTCATAATTCCTTGTTCGATATTCCCTGGCCCAGACCGGATACATAGGATTTGTGAACTGAATACCATATTAGGAGTAAAGTTCGGCAGACAGCATTACATCCGTTAATATAGCACCAGGGCGGGCTGCGGTTCAAAACACGTGTGCAAAGACAATAACAACAGGCAAAAAGGAAAAAGGAATATTGCTATTCGAATAATAATAGCAGGTGGAGGCACAGGCGGCCATCTTTTCCCGGCAATTGCCATTGCCCAGGAGTTTATGGCAAAAGATCCTGAAAACAAAGTTATCTTTGTATCCACCGGCAATCCTTTTGAATTGTCTGTTTTGGATAAGGCTGGATTCATACTTGAGAAGATAACTGCTGAAGGCATCAAGGGACGGGGCTTGCTGCGTCAGTTGAGATCAATGTGGAAAATTCCAATGGGAATATTTGAATCAATGCGAATTATTAAAAATTTCAAACCGGATCTGGTCATGGGAGTCGGCAGTTATGCTGCGGGGCCTGTGGCAATTGGAGCCTGGTTTATGAAAATAAAAATTGTTCTCCATGAGCAAAATATTTTGCCGGGGATTACAAACCGCGTTTTGTCTCGTTTTGCCGACAGGATTTATGTGTCGTTTAAAAACACGAAGGCAAACTTTAATCCCGGAAAAGTTCTTTATACAGGAAATCCTTTGCGAAAAGAGTTTATGCAGAAAGCAAAAGAAAATAAAGATAATAATACAGCCAAATCCGCAAAAAATTACACATTTACCGTCATGATCCTTGGCGGCAGTCAGGGTGCTCACAGTATTAATGAGGCCGTTATCAACGCCCTTGAACATTTCAGGGGAAAACATAATTTTTATTTTATACACCAGACCGGAAAGCAGGATGAAGCAGCGGTGAAGAAGGCTTATAAGGATCAAGGCATTTCCTGCATGGTGAAATCTTTTTTCGATGATATGGCGGAGCAATATCAAAAGGCCAGCCTTATTATATGCAGGGCCGGTGCAACTACCGTGGCTGAACTTGCTGCTGTTGGAAAGGGAGTTATTTTCATACCGTTTCCTTTTGCTGCTGACAATCACCAGGTTTTAAACGCCCGCACGTTCACGGAAACAGGGGCTGCTGAAATGATCCTTCAAAAGGATCTCACCGGCCGTGTCTTAGCTGAAAGGATTGAATACTACGCGTCAAACAAAAAGGCGCTCGAGATAATGGCAACCAGGTCAAAGAAGCTCGGCAGACCTGATGCCGCAAAGGTCATTGTAGAGGATTGTTACAGTTTGGTCGATGCTTAAAGTAAAGAATCAGCGCCCGAAGGACGTGGCATCGATTATCACTCGAAGGGGCTGTCGGATACACCATGTTAAAAGTGACTAAAGTGTCTAAAGTGAGCTAAAGTGACTAAAGTTAAGGAATTCTGTCTATTTTATTTTTATAAAAAAGGTGGAGCAGAGCGACACCACAACTTTAGGCATTTTAGTCACTTTAGCTCACTTTAGGCACTCTTTGAGATTTACTCAAGC
The DNA here is from genome assembly GCA_030613225.1 of Desulfobacterales bacterium. The sequence continues at coordinate 2,087 of JAUWMJ010000290.1, read as the reverse complement.
AAAGCGAATTATCTCTTACCACGCCAAAGGACGTGGTTTTAAAATTGAATAAACACTAATCATGTATCTTAAAAAATATCACATACACTTTGTCGGGGTCGGCGGTATCGGAATGAGCGGTATTGCAGAGCTTCTGATCAATCTCGGTTACAAGGTTTCAGGCTCCGACCTGAAATCATCTGATATTACCAGGCGGCTGAAAAGGCTTGGTGGAACTATTTTTAAAGGTCACCGGAAAAATCATATCAGCGGCTCAGATGTTGTTGTAGTATCTTCTGCAATTAATGAAAAAAATCCTGAAGTTGCGGCTGCAAGAGAAATGTCTATCCCGGTAATACCAAGGGCCGAAATGCTTGCCGAACTTATGCGCCTGAAATACAGCGTGGCTGTTGCCGGTGCACACGGTAAAACATCGACCACATCTATTATCTCCTCTGTTCTTGAAAAGGGCGGTCTTGATCCGACTGTTGTTATCGGAGGAAAGCTGAAAAGCATCGGCTCCAATGCTCTTCTCGGACAGGGAGATTTTATCGTGGCCGAAGCAGATGAAAGTGACGGATCGTTTTTGAAAATGTCTCCGACCATAGCAGTTGTAACGAACATAGACAGAGAACATCTCGATTTCTACAAAGATCTGGACGATATTAAAAATGCATTTTTAAGCTTCATTGACAGGGTGCCATTTTACGGTCTTGCAGTACTTTGTCTTGATAATGAACCGATACAGGAGCTTATCCCGAAAATCAGGAAGCGCTTTACTACTTACGGGATGAGCACCCAGGCAGATTTCCAGGCAAAAAATGTTGAATTTGAAGGGCTAAAAAGCAAATTTTCAGTTCGTCATAAAGGAAAACCCCTTGGCGATATAACGCTGAACCTTCCCGGCATTCATAACGTATATAATTCAATGGCAAGTATTGCTGTCGGCATTGAGCTTGATATTGATTTTGAAGCTATTAAAAATGCCCTGGAAACAGTGGAAGGTGTTCAGCGCAGACTTGAAATAAAGGGAGAAATAAAAGGTATTACCGTAGTTGATGATTATGGCCATCACCCTACTGAAATTAAAGTAACGCTTCAGGCTGCTAAGGAAAGCTGGCCGGACAGACGAAAAGTTGTAGTGTTTCAACCCCATCGATACACAAGAACCAGAGCTCTGTTTGATGATTTTACGCGTTCGTTTTACCAGTCGGATGTACTGGTTGTTCTTCCTGTTTATGCGGCAGGAGAGAAAAAGATTGAAGGAGTGGAGAGTGATCTTATGTGCGAAGAAATCAGGGCACATGGTCACAGTAAAGTTATCTGTAAAAAAAGTATCAAGGGAGCAGTTTCGCATTTGAAGAATATTTTAAAACCGGGCGATATCCTTCTTACACTAGGTGCTGGAGATGTCTGGAAAGTTGGAGAAGAAATATTAAAGAGCGTCCCGCTACGCGGGACTTGAAGACCGGCCCTTCGGGCCTTGATGAGCGTCCCTTCGGGACTTAAGGAGCGGACTGACGTCCTTTAAGCTAATAAAACCTTAATCCTTAAGCGAAGCGCTCTTCGAACGTAGTGCTCATCAAGCGAAGCGCTCCTTTAGCGAAGCGATCAATAACTATGCCATTAGAACCTCATTTAATAAAATGGCTTAAAAGCCGTTTCAAAGACAGCGTCAAATTTAACGAGCCGATGTCGAGGCATACGCATTTTAAGGTGGGAGGACCGGCCGATGCATTCATTGCTCCTGAAAGCAGAGATGATCTTACACAGCTTGTCATTTGGACAGACAAAAAAGGCATTCCTTTGCTTATAATTGGAAACGGTACAAACCTTCTTGTTAAGGATAATGGAATTCGTGGAATTGTCGTTGTTCTGGCGAAGTGTCCTAAAAAAATATCTAAAAACACCGAAAAAAAACGGGAGGTAATTATAACAGCACCGGCAGGTGCAAAATTGCAGGAACTGTGCTCATTTGCCATAAAAAGTGGTCTTGGGGGAATGAATTATGCCGTGGGCATTCCAGGCACTGTAGGTGGCGCTATTACTATGAATTCGGTAACGGCTAATGGTTCAACAGAGGGTGTCCTTGATAACGTTTTGATTAT
>JAUWMJ010000053.1 GCA_030613225.1 Desulfobacterales bacterium | reverse complement strand
AACGATAATCCGGAAATAAACTGCGAACTTGCGGTTATCGGTGCAGGTATGGCCGGGATGGCGTCAGCCCTTTTTGCTTCCAACCGTGGGATATCCACAGTCCAGGTGGGCTTAACCAGTGAGATAATTTTTGCAAGCGGGCTTATAGATCTTATGGGGGTGCATCCGTTAGCTGACGGCAAAATCTGGGAAAACCCGTGGGAGGCTATTAATGCATTAATCAGAGATATTCCCAACCATCCTTTTGCACGGATAGATAAAGGTGATATCCATAAAGCTCTTGAAGAATTTCTTGCCTTTATGAATGATTCGGGCCTTCCCTATTGCCGGCACAAAAATCGTAATGCAAAAATGATTATGCCGGTTGGAACAATTAAGCACACCTGTTTTGTGCCCAAGACAATGTGGAACGGAGTTTTGGCCCTGGAAAAAAAAGGCCCATGTCTTATAATCGACATAAGGGGTTTCAGAGGATTCAGCGCCCGGCAAATCACGGAAACATTAAAGGCTTCCTGGCCTGCTTTGCGTCATGCGCGTATATCATTGCCAAATACCGATCATCTGGGAGAAGTATATACAGAACCTATAGCCCGATCCCTGGCTCTTTCTGAAAACCGTAAAGCTCTGGCACAGATTGTTAGACCACATATAAAAGGTATTAGTTCAATAGGCTTTCCGGCTATTTTCGGTATTAATGATTCTGTTAAAATTTATCGCGATTTACAGGACATGATCGGTGTTCCGATTTTCGAAATTCCCACAATGCCGCCTTCTATCACCGGCCTTCGAATCAAGGAAACCTTTGAAACGCATCTACCCAAAAAAGATGTTCGACTTCTGCTGCAAAAAAAGGTTTTGAAGGTCCACCGTAATAAGGACGGCTTTGTGCTCTACATTGGAGGCCCTGATACAGAATACATCGTAAAGGCCAAGGGAATCATACTGGCAAGCGGCCGGTTTTTGGGCAGAGGACTGCACGCAGACAGAAAGCAAATCAGAGAATCCATTTTTGATCTGCCGGTTTTTCAGGTTAAAGAGAGAAAAAAATGGCACAGTCAAAATTTTCTGGACCCCAAAGGACATTTGATCAATACGGCAGGACTGGAAATTGATAATATGTTTCGACCGCTGGACAGCTCGGGCAAACCTGCCTTTAAAACACTTTTTGCAGCAGGGTCCATCCTGGCTCATCAGGACTGGATGCGGATGAAGTGCGGATCAGGACTGGCCATCGCTTCAGCCTATGCCGCTGTTAATGCTTTCAAAAAACGTAACCGTTCACAGGTTCAGGGTTCAGGGTTCAAGGTTAGATAGCGATACTTGGCGTTGGCTCAACAATGCATAACGAAAACCTAAGTTCAGAATTTGTATGGTCATGACGAACGCACCCGCGCTACCATTCGTGCTTTTATCAAGTACTTGCCGGCTTATGAGCCGGACCGGCGAAATAAAAGCAACCCTGAACCCTGAACCTCTGAACCCGTGAACGCTTATTAAAATATGAAGCCTTTTAAAAAGTTTTCGAAAAATTTAAAATCAACTATTCGCTTTGTTCTGACGGATATTGACGACACACTTACAATAAAGGGTCGACTTCCTTCGGTTGCCTTTGCCGCCATGGAGAATCTGCAAAAAGCAGGCATTCAAGTCATCCCGATTACAGGCCGTCCTGCAGGGTGGTGCGATCATATCGCCAGAATGTGGCCAGTGGATGGGATAGTTGGAGAAAACGGCGCTTTTTATTTCAGATATGATGACACACGGAAAAAAATGATTCGGCGATACTTCAAGACTGAGAAAGAAAGAAAAGAGGACTGGAAAAAACTGGAAAGAATAAAGCAGGAAATTTTGAGAAAAATTTCAGGCTGCCGTGTTTCCGCTGACCAGGCGTATCGTGAAGCAGACCTTGCAATCGACTTTTGCGAAGATGTTGCGCCACTTTCCATAAAAGACATTGATCAGATTGTACGCTGCTTTAACGAGGCAGGAGCCCAGGCCAAAATAAGCTCGATCCATGTAAACGGCTGGTTCGGAGATTATGACAAACTTTCCATGACCAGGCTCTTTTTTGAAGAAGTTTTCAAGGTCAGCCTTGATGAAATCAAAGAGCGGGTTGTTTTTACCGGAGACTCCCCCAACGATTCCCCTATGTTTTCTTATTTCCCACATTCCGTGGGCGTAGCCAATGTTCTGAATTTTAAAGAAAGAATTGACTGTGATCCTACCTGGATAACGGAAAAGGAAGGCGGATACGGGTTTGCGGAGATGGCAAAGACTCTGCTCTCGTGAAAAAGACTATGAGACCTTTTACAAACCAGCTCTGCATAAACAGTACGTATCCGTTCACGGGTTCAGAGGTTCAGGGTTCAGAGGTTGCCCTCGTTTCCATGCTTCGGCTGTGGGAACGTACATCCGACGCTTGAGCGCCGGTATGAATAACCGATGACCAGAGACCGATACCGCATCAGAGGTCATAAAAAGGGGCATCTTTTTCGGTTACACGCCTGCAGACGGCGTAGAGCGCCGGAATGAGTGGAAAGGCAACCCTGAACGTTGAACCCTGAACCTCATAACCTGAGTAATTTCAAATATTCGGCATAAAGGAGATAAAATGGAAAAATATCAAGATATAAAGCAGTTGCTGAAAAAAATATATGGTGATGAAAAGGCCAATCTGGCGTTTACTAAAATAAATTCACTAATGGAAAAATTTCCGGCAAGTCAAAAAAGGAAAAACGGATATTTTTCACAGGAGGATGTAATACTGATTACATACGGTGATACTTTAAATAAAAACGGGGAAATGCCTCTGATCACGATTCATGAATTTGCAAATAAGTTCTTAAAGGGCGCATTTTCACACATACACTTTTTACCCTTTTACCCTTTTTCATCAGATGATGGTTTTTCGGTTATGGATTTTTTTTCAGTAAATCGAAAACTGGGATCCTGGATGGATATAGAATCAACAGGAACTGATTTTAAGCTGATGTTTGACCTGGTGCTTAATCATATTTCTGCAAAAAGTAAATGGTTTGAATATTATTTGCTGGAAAAAGAAGGATTTAAGGAGCTTGCAATAGAAGTCGATCCGTCAATTGACCTTTTGACAGTTACCAGGCCACGATCCCTTCCCCTTTTAACTGAAGTTAAAAAACAATCAGGCGAAACCGCACATGTCTGGACAACATTCAGTGCGGATCAGATCGATCTTAACTTTAAAAGTATTGATGTTCTTGAAAAAATGGTTGAGGCGCTTTTATTTTATGTGCAAAAGGGAGCAACCATTATACGGCTTGATGCTATTGCATATTTATGGAAAGAAACCGGAACAAGTTGTATTCATCTTAACCAAACTCATGATGTGGTGAAACTGTTTCGCCTGATATTCGATAAAGTAGCACCACATGTTATGATACTTACAGAGACCAATGTGCCACACGATGAAAATATAAGCTATTTTGGCGACGGCAATAATGAGGCGCAGATGGTCTATAATTTTACACTCCCACCACTTTTATTATATACGTTTTTGAAAGAAGACGCATCAGTTTTGTCTAACTGGGCAAAGAGGTTGGATTTAAAATCCGACAGCAATACTTTTTTCAATTTTACGGCTTCCCATGACGGCATAGGTGTAAGGCCCCTTGAAGGAATATTGCCTGCAGAAGAAATTAATCTTCTTGTTGAAACTGTAAAGAATAACGGAGGGAGAGTTTCGTATAAAAAGAATTCAGATGGTTCCGAAAGCCCTTATGAGTTGAATATAACCTATGTTGATGCACTCTTAAATACGAAGTTTGATAAGGACAGGTATCACGCCCAAAGATTTCTGGCATCCCAGGCGATTCAGTATGCTCTTCCCGGAGTGCCAGCAACATATATTCACAGCCTGCTTGGCTCAAGAAACTGGGAGGAGGGAGTCAGGCAAACCAGGATGGCGAGAACAATAAACAGGGAAAAATTGCGGACAGATGATGTGATATCACAACTGGAAGATTTTGAAACTTTTCGTTCCAGGATTTTTAATCCTTATATCAATATGATAAAGGTCAGAAAAAAACAACACGCCTTTCATCCAAACGCCGGTTTTGAAATACTGAACATTGATCCGAAAATATTTACCATTGCCAGATATGGCAAAGATCAGACCATATACGCTCTTACCAATATATCGTCCTTGCAGGTTTCTTGTACATTGAAGGGAGGCGGTGTGCCTCCCATGATGAAGAATCTTCTAACAGGGGAGATGCTTTCAGTAGATTCATTGCGACTGAATCCGTACCAGTTTATATGGCTTACCGTTTAATGTATATTGTATATAAATGGTATCTATTTGAAAAAGCGGTCGAAAAAGCGGTCGAAAAAGTGGCCGAAAAATTGGCTCGAAAAATCGGCCTGTTAATTGCCGTTGATTTTATCTCTGAGTTTTCCAGAGCATTTAAATGTTACGACTTTTCTTTCTCTCAGGATTAAGTCTGAACCTGTAGCCGGGTTCCGACCTCGACGCTGGTTCTTGTGTTTCACACAAAATTTTCCAAATCCCGAAATCAGAACATCCTCACCTTTGTCCAGAGTGCTTTTAATAATTTCCAAAAGTGATTCGACGATATCAACCGAGTGTTTTTTGGTAAAGCCGAGATCATGTGTTTTTACAACAATATCATTCTTGGTTAATGCCATATTTCCTCCTAAAAGAACGTGATCAGTTTTAATCCATAATGAATTGATGTTATTTAATTAATTTGACAGTTAACGTCAACTGTTATTTTTTTGGCAGTGAATCATGTAATTTCTCACAGGTATCGCTTTTGGTCCCGCCTGGCACATCCTGTTTGACAGGAATAATATTTTCTATTTTTTTCATTGCGTTATCTATGTTTTTTATAATTCCGTCAATTTCAGCCTTTAATTTATCATGTTCACTGTTAGTCATAAAAATATCTTTTACGACCCGAGACCTTTGCAAAAATTACCATTTTTAAAAGGTCTCGATCCGTTTCAGGTGTTAATCCCGCCCCAGGTGAGCCCAATGTAAGCCCAATGTGAGCCCAATGTGAGACTGATGAATTAAGCTTTTACGAATTCATCAATTTTTGTATCAGGTATATAAATATACGAAAATAAAAGATATGTCAAGTTTCAAACAAGAGTTTTTTAAAATTATTAGTGAGAAACAATATTTTAAGCAAGGAGTTATCTCATTTGCGTATGGTTACCCCATTATCTCTCAAACGCTTTTCTTATTCCGGCTTTTACAAGGGAAGGGTTTAAAAAAAGCTTGTATTTTTTCGCTCCCCTGGCATCAACAAAGGTATTGTTAAAAGTTAATTCCACCTTTTTTAAAATTTTAACATTTTTGTCCATTAATATAAAATGGTAATTTAAGGCTGCAAAAAAAAAACTCCGGTAATGACAAGTATTAACAGCGCTTTTTTCATTTAAGCTCTCCTTGAAAACAAACAAAATAACGGCGCAATCTATACAACTTATTTTTACTTGCCTCCTAAATCAGGCTTTCCAGGCTAAGATCCGGGTCTTTTTTATCGAATCCTTCCTCGGATATCAGTGATTCAAAAAAGAGTTCTATTATATCTTTTTGAATAACAAATTTATCTTTTAATAATTGCTTAAATTCCTCATAACCAGGCTTGTTGAAAAGTCGGTCGATTTCAGATGCTTTTTTATTCAGTTGGTTGCAGTATTTCTCTCTAACAGTTTTGGGTGTTGTTTCTTTTGCCTTGGCAACCTTGTTGGTTGCCTGTATTCTTGACAGCCCGTTTATTTCCATTTCATATAAAACTTCAAAAATCTGTGATAATGCATTTGGTACACCCTTGATATTAATACTGGTATTCTTTCGGGCATTCGGGCTTTTCTTTTTGGTATGGCCGAAAAGGAGCCGGTTTAAAACGGAGTTTGGAGTATCAGTGAATGGTTCGGCAAAGTTTTTTAAGTAATTCCAGACCTTGTCGTCTATTTCAATCCGATGCATTTTCATTTCAAAACTCCTGCCGGTTATAATTTTGTTATTACACGAAAGTTTTTCTAATATGTCAAGTGCTTTATCATCATTGTCAGGAAAAACGCATTTGGAAAAATAAAATCAGCTTAAAAGGCGCAGACTACGAGCTGAAACGTATTGAAACCGGCTCTATAGAAAATAATATCTTTTTTAGACGGTTTTTTAACGGATCATTCAGAACGTGCAAAAAGACCTGTAAATAATGATTCCCAGGATAATTACTCCCAGCAGAAAGGAAAATATCAGTTGATCGGTATTAAACCTTTTCAAAATTATAACCCTATTGCCGGTTTATTCCTTATCCAATCCGAATGCGGTGTGAAGAACACGAACTGCAAGTTCAGTGTATTTTTCTTCGATAATGCAGGAAATCCTGATTTCAGATGTGCTGATCATTATGATGTTGATATTTTCTTTGGCCAGCGTGTGAAACATAATGGATGCAACCCCTGAATGGTTTTTCATTCCCACGCCGATTACGGAAACCTTTGCAATATTTATATCCCCGAAAACATCCTGGGCTCCAATTTCTTCAGCGATCTTTTTTTCTATTTCCAGAGCTTTTTCGAAATCTGCTTTGGGAACGGTAAATGTAAGATCTGTCTGCCCGCCGGCCCGGGTGTTTTGGATAATCATATCGACAAGAATGCCGGATTCAGAAATCGGTGTGAAAATTTTTGCCGCAACTCCCGGTTGATCCGGGACCTTTTTTAAAGTTATGCGGGCTTCATCTTTGTTATGTGTAACAGCCGATACAACAAGCTGTTCCATACCGGAATCTTCATCAACAACCATGGTTCCCTCCTCTTCGTTAAATGATGATCTTACATGCAAGGGGATGCTGTATTTTTTTGCAAAACCGACAGACCGGATTTGAAGGACTTTAGCGCCAAGGCTTGCCATGTTAAGCATTTCATCATAGGAAATTTCTTTTATTTTCCTTGCCTTTTTGCAGATATTGGGATCAGCGGTATAAATTCCATCAACATCCGTATAGATTTCGCAAATGTCAGCTTTTATTGCTGCGGCAATGGCTACGGCAGATGTATCTGAACCGCCCCGCCCGAGTGTTGTTATATTACCTTGAGTATCACATCCCTGGAAACCGGCTACTACGACAATGTTTCGTTTTTCAATAAGCTCTTCAATACGGTTTGAACCAATTTCAAGAATGCGGGCATTACCGAAGGTATGATCGGTTACGACTTCCGCCTGGTATCCAAGCATGGACAGGGCAGGATATTTCATAGACTGGAGCATCATCGATAAAAGTGCTGCAGTAGTCTGCTCGCCGGTAGCAAGAAGCACATCAAGCTCACGTTTATTCGGTGCAGAGGTGACCTTATTTGCCATTTCAATCAGGTTGTCGGTGGTGCCTGCCATGGCTGATAGAATAACTACTACATTATTTCCCTGGTCATAGGTTTTTGCGACCCTCTTTGCGACATTGCGAATCCGCTCAAGATCAGCGACAGATGTGCCGCCGAATTTTTGGACAATTAAACCCATTTATTCCCCTTATTCAGATCTCGTTAAGTGGTTAAGTTGTTGAGTTGTTAATCTGCTAAAATCTTCTGTTCCAATTTTTTTATCAGATTAATATTTTCCCGGCCGTATGCAGTTATATTGATAATCCTCGATTCGTCATCTAAAATTCTAAATTTAATATCTATATAATCAGATGTGAAATCATCCAAGAGTCTGTCTGCCCATTCAATTGCTGTTACATTACCGCTGTTAAGTATTTCGTAAAAACCTAATTCCTCTAAATCAGAAGGATCTTCTATACGATAAAGATCGACATGAAACAATCGAAAGCGGCCCGGATATTCGTTTATCAAAGTAAATGTAGGGCTGGTTATATAATATTTTTCAGAAACATCAAGACCTTTTGCAAGCCCCTGGACGAACGAAGTCTTCCCGCTGCCGAGGTCACCTGTCAGAGCAAGAGTGGCCCCTGCATTGAGCATTTTGCCAATATCTTTTCCTAAAGCCTGTGTTTCGTCAAGGGAATGTGTTGTAAGTTTCATTTGCAACTCAGGTTGTCAGGTTCATAGTTCACGGTTCACGGTTGGTCGCCTTGTGCTCCACATATTTACTGTAAACTTTTCGAGCCAATTCACGCCTGCCTGTGCGACGGCAGACAGGTGCCGGTTGCCATACCTCATATCTTCAAAATGTTAAATTATCATCTGCCCGCAATGCTCTCGCTTGCGAGGCTGGCGGGTTGCTTTCTAACCTTGAACCGTGAGCCCTTGAACTGTGAACCTGAGTTGCTTTCATTCAACAATCAATTTGATCTGACCGGGAATTGCATTCATGACTTCAGTTGCCAGATAACCGAAAGGCCCGATTTTTTCTGCAAGCATGTCAGCGGCGGCACCGTGGAGGTAAACACCTGTATGAGCGGCTGATTCAGGTGAAAAACCCTGGGCAACCAGGCCTGCGATTATTCCGGTAAGAACATCTCCCATTCCGCCGGATGCCATTCCGGTATTTCCGGTGGGATTAATAAATATATTGCCTTCAGGGTGGGCAATTATAGTTTTTGCGCCTTTTAATACAATATGGACATTAAATTTTTCTGCAAATTTCCGTGCACATGTTATGCGGTCTTTCTTGACTGTACCGGTGGTTAAATCCATAAGTCTGGCCATTTCTCCGGGATGTGGCGTTAAAATTAAAGGGGCTTTTGCTTTTTTTAATATTTCAGTACTGCCCGCTATATTATTCAATCCGTCCGCATCAATGACAATCGTTACCGGGCTTTCCTTTATTATTCGATGAACGAGTTTTTTCGTTTCAGCAGCTTCTCCAAGACCAGGTCCTATTGCAAGGCATTTTTTTCCGGAAAGCAGATCCATAATCTTATTAAATGATGATTCGCCGATAATTCCGTTTTCAGTTTCAGGCAGGGGATAGGTCATTGCTTCAAGAACCTGTGTTTCTAAAACAGGGTTTAAGCTTTCCGGTATAGCAAGTGTGACAAGACCGGCACCTGCACGCATGGCAGACATGGCCGTCATTGCAGCTGCTCCGGTTTTACCAGGAGAACCTGAAACAACCAGAACATGACCAGTAGTGCCCTTGTGAGCATCAGAAGGCCGGGGTTCAAAAGCAGCGGTAACCATTTCCGGCGTCAGGAGATGTTGTTTTGGGCCCACTTTTTCTGCAATATGGTCAGGGATACCGATATCGATTATCTCAAGATATCCTGTGTACTCAGCACCCGGAAAGAGTATATGGCCTGTTTTGGCAAATGCAAAGGTAGCAGTGGTTTGCGCACGGATACACGCGCCACAAACCTGGCCTGTATCAGAATTTAAGCCGGACGGAATATCTACCGAAAAAACAGGCTTGCCAAGGGCGTTAATAAATTCAATTATCTTCTTAAAATATCCCTTTACATCTGATTTCAAGCCGGTTCCGAGTATGGCATCGATCCAGATTTCCTGGTGGAGCATACCTGTTTTATGTGACAAAAAAGATTGCTCATCGGGTATTTCAACAACAGGAACATTAATAGGCGCCAGGAGCTCAAGGTTTGCCGCAGCATTCCCTTTAACACTGGCACTTTCAGCAAGAAGATATACGGTTACGTCAGACCCTTTTTGAGCAAGATAACGGGCGATGACAAAACCATCTCCTCCGTTGTTTCCACGTCCAGCAATAACTCCGACATTTTTGTTAATAATATCGTTAAATTGATCAAAGAGTACACGTGTTGCACCCAGCCCGGCATTTTCCATGAGAACCCTGCCGGGAATGCCGAACGATTCAATAGTTTGCCGGTCCATTTGCTGCATTTCACTGGCGGTAACAAGGTACATTTATTTCTCCAATATCGATGACCGCTTCGCTCCAGGTTCAAGGTTTATGGGTTCACGGTTCAGGGTTAATAACCACCGAACCCTTTTCAATGTAACCCGAAACGCGCAACGCGCAACAATATCGCATGACACAAAAAGAAACTGTTGCTAAATAAAGCTGGTAAATTGCGTTGTAGGGTTGTTAAGCTCCTATAGCTCCTTTACCAGCACCAGCATTTCCCTGACCGCTCTTTCCATCCCTACAAGTGCCGCTCTTGAGACAATGCTGTGGCCGATGCTGAATTCGTCAATTTCTGTAAGTCCTTTAAATGCCTTTATTGTATTATAGCATATTCCATGACCGACATTGATGCCAAGCCTTAACTTGTATGAAAGCTTGATAGCATCAACAATCTTGCTGAAAACCTGCTTTCTCTTCTTAGATGTTGTTGCATCACAGAATGCTCCGGTATGGATTTCAACCATATTAGCATTTGCATGATGGGCCAGCTTTAACTGCTCCGGTTCAGGATCTATGAAAATGCTGACCGGAATACCGCTGTTTTGCAGCGTTCCTATGATTTCAGTGACCGCGGTTTTGTGAACAACAAGATCCAGGCCTCCTTCGGTTGTAATCTCTTCACGTCTTTCCGGCACCAGAGTAACGAGGTCAGGCTTTATATCTAGTGCGATTCCAAGCATTTCTGTGGTTGAAGCCATTTCGAGAATAAGCTTGGTTTGAACAACTTTACGCAATATTCTGACATCACGATCCTGAATGTGTCGCCTGTCTCCACGGAGATGAACTACTATGCCGTCGGCACCGGCAAGTTCAGCCAGTACTGCTGCTGCTATGGGATCAGGGTAAGAAACACCACGGAGCTGTCTCAAAGTTGCAATATGATCGACGTTTACTGCTAAGCCAGCCATTTATAACCTCCTGTAAATTAGCCTAATACGATTCGATAAGCTTCAAAAGTTCATTACTCTTTTTTTCCATCTTGCGAGCATCTTGCTCACTTTTTTCATGATCAAAACCAAAAAGATGAAGAATGCCATGTACGAGAAGCTGCGCAAAGCGTTCTTCGGTGCTGTTTCCCGATTGTAATGCTTCCCGCCCGGCAGTTTCGATAGAGATTACTACATCACCAAGA
>JAUWMJ010000073.1 GCA_030613225.1 Desulfobacterales bacterium | reverse complement strand
GCTGATTCCTTCAGTACCAGGTACGGCTATTCCGAAAGAAATGCATGTCTTTTAGAAGGCTGCGCTGATCTGCCGGGATGGCTGACAGCGTTTTATTTGCCGGTATCTCCCGGCAAATAACAAAAAGATTTCATGCTGCTTAAACCCCGGCAATCAGCTCTCTGCCAAGCGCATAAATCAGATCCGGGCTCGCAATATCTCTGTAAATACCAAATTCAGGACCTTGATGTTTATCGATTCCTCTTAAAAACAAATATAAAACTCCGCCGAAATTAGATTCATAATTGTATTGAAGAACATTAAGTCGCAGGTACTGATGAAGGGCAAGCAGATATATATGATACTGTAGTATGTATAAATCCTCGCTCATGATTCTATCAATGGATGCTTTATTGTAGTCCCCAGCATTATTACCAAGGTGATTAGATTTCCAGTCCACAAGATAGAATTTGTCGTTATAGCGAAATATCATATCAATATACCCTTTCATAAAGCCCTTTGAAGGCGAGAAAGAAAGTCTTTCCATATTAAAAGCAAATTCACCAGGAATATTGATTCCTCTATAATCGGAAAATATTTTTCTTATCTTTTTAGGCGTTACGGTTTTTAATGGAAAGTAAAATTCCATTTCGTTTATCCTGTCTTTGCCTGAAATTGACGATAGCAAAAAGTTTTTTCTGTCCGTAAAAAGAGGAGTTGAAAGAACATTATTTATCATGTCGCAGACAACATTTTTCCATTTCAAGTCAAATCCGTACTCATGCAGTTTGGCTGTTATTAAGCTTTCCTTAATATCTGCTGAATCTTGTTTAAAATCGACATTTTCAAAGATGTCGTGAAAAAATATTCCGGCCTTTGCTCCTTTTGGAAATGAAAAAATATCATTTTTTTCCGGATAATCAGTCTGCTCAAATTGTCCGGAAAAACTTTGAAAATCGATATGGCTGCCCGTTGTTTTTAACTTCGGTATATAGAAAGAATCGTGGTCCGGAAGTTCGTTATCCTGTATTTTATCATATACAAGGGATGAATAGCTTGAAATCTTCCATTTCCTGTCAATTTTTCCGTTAAACTTGCGACAAAAAAGGTTTTTACCCTTTTCAACAAGGGATTTATATTTCAGATCATTTTCATCAGGTATTAAAGAAAGCTCGATTGCACCATTTGATTTGTCTGAAATACGTTTTAAATCCGCCAAAACTTCATCATCGTCTAATCTGGTAAAACGGTTTTTTATTTCAGCAACAATATCATCTGTTTTCATAATATTTTTATCATGAAGCAAATCGTGAAGCAGATAAGCCATGGCAGAAGTTTCAGCCTTGTTGATCCGTCCCCAGACAAGGTAGCATAGTTCTTTTGCTCGTGTTAATGCCACGTAGAGAAGCCGAAGATTTTCCGCGAGAAGCTCATTTTGCGCAAGCGCGATATGATTCTTTATATCTTTTGATCCAATATCGAAGGTTAGACTTCGGTTTCTATTTATATCATGAAAAACAATTTCCTTGTCTTTGGCCAGAGAACTTTCCCAGCAAAACGGGCAAAAGACTACAGGAAATTCAAGACCCTTGCTTTTGTGTATAGTAATTATTTTTACCGCGAGTTCATCGCTCTCAAGGCGGAGCTGGTGTTCTTCAAGTCTTGGAGTTGATGGATCTCTTTGTTCTGAAAGCCATTTTATAAGACCAGTCATCCCTGCATTTTTTTCTTCAGATTCTTTATGAAGTATTTCAGAAATGTGAAGAAGATTTGTCAGTCGCCTTTCCCCGTCATCTAATGATAAAATCCGCTTTTTTACCCCTTCCCGAGTCATAAAGAATCGATACATGCGGATAAAACCATGATTATTCCATATTTTGAAGTACTCCCTGAATTTTGTCATCCATGTTTCCAAACCCTTATCCGTGTTGTCCGCTGAATCGAGCTCTTGTGCTGAAACACCAAGAATTCGCGTTACAAGGGCTGATTTCAGCCTCCGTTCGTTTCCCGGTTCTGCTATACCGTAAAGTACCCGTTCCATTTCCATCGCCTCATCAGAATCAAATATGTTGCCTGCGCTGTATAAAACAGAAGGAATACTTCTTTTGGAAAGGAGGTCTTTAATAATTCCTGCCTGCCTGTTTGTTCTAACAAGAACTGCAATGTCGCCTGACTTAACCGGATTATCAGTATGTGAAGTAATCCTTGCAATTTCTCCTGATACAGCATTCGCAATCAACATTACTGCATCTGACTTATTAACTGGTTTATTAACCAGCTTCTCCCCTTTTATCCCTTTCCCTGCCACGACGTCTTGTCTCGGCGTAGCCCCGCTGGAAGCTGGGCGTAGCCTGAAGCCGGAGGCGAAGACGGACCGTGTCTCGGCGTAGCCGGAGGCGAAGACGGACCGTGTCTCGGCGTAGCCGGAGGCGAAGACGGATGCCTTTCTTGAATCAACATACCAGAGTTTCAGCAAAGCATTTTGCTTGTCCATTTTAATATCAGGTTTAACATCAGGTTTGAGATCAGGTTTTTTTGCAGGTTCCGCCTTATCAAAGATAATTTTATCAAAAACAAAAGGTAATTTGACATTAGAAAATATTGTGTTTACTGCGGTTATCAGTCCCGGCTTTGATCGCCAGTTTTCAAAGAGTGTATATTTAGAATCAGCATTTGAAGCAGCTTTCATATAAGAAAAGATATCAGCACCACGAAAGCCGTATATTGCCTGCTTGGGATCACCAATCATGAAAAGGCTGCTTTCTTTTAATGAAAAAAGTCGTGTAAATATCTCATACTGAATGAAATCAGTATCCTGAAATTCGTCCACCAGGGCGGCCCTGTATTTTTGTCTTACTGCTTTAGCAAGTGCATTTTTACCGTCTTTTTTATCCTTGGGTTCATCTTGGGCATCTTGTCTCAGGGCATCTAGAACATTGTATAAAAGATCATCATAGAACTGTATGTTCTTTTTCTTTTTTCGTTCAATTATCTCGGATTTTGCATATTCAAATATTTGTGTTTTAAGTAAGAGGGTGTAATTTTCAAATTCGGTTTCCAGTTCTAAATATTTAAGCTTTAGTTCATCACAAAAATTAAAAAATTCATGACAGACAGAGATCTGATTCTTTTTTGTAGATTTAATAATTTTTGTTGCTGTAAAATTTTCAAACTTTTCAAATAAAGGGAAACCTGTACTTTTTGAAGCAGTAAAATTATCCATGTAATCTGCCATGGATATAACTTTCAATTCCCTTTTCGTAATCCCTGGATTATTCGGATCCTCTTTTATACTCCCGTATGTTGTTCCGTTAAGTGACGGATCTTTTAAAAGCTTTATTACTTCATCTCGTGAATCATGCCACCTGCTTTTCAGTCTTTTAAAGGTTTCCCTGTAGTTATCCAGGCTTTTTATTTCAGTTTTTTTTATACCGGGAATTATTTTCATATCCCGTGTTTTCGCCCTGCCAAGCAGTTTTAAAAAATCTTCAGGGCCTTTTATGTTTTTATTTTTCAAAACATAATTTATAAATTCCGGAGATTGTCTGTATAATTTTATCCTCCAGAAATCTTCTGCAATCTCCAGCAACAGGCTATCCTGGTCTGTTATCAGTTCAGTATCGTACAAACTTCCGGTTTCAAAAGCATTCTCATGAAGTATTCTCTGACAAAAACCATGTATGGTAAAAATAGCCGCCCTGTCAAAATCTACCAGCGCATTATGCAGCCTGTCGGCAGCCTGTTTATGATTATCAGTTTTTTGAACCAGTTCATTAATGAAACTATCAACACCTGCGCCATTAATAAACGCTTCTTTTGCTTCCATGAGCTTTTTTCTTATTCTTTCTTTAAGCTCATCAGTTGCGGCTTTTGTAAATGTTACTACCAGTATCTGGTCTGCAGTAAACTTACTTTCAAGGATAAGCCTGACAAACAGCCCTGAAATTGCATAGGTCTTGCCTGTTCCTGCACTTGCCTCAATAAGGTTTGTTCCGGTAAGGGGAGTATTTATTATGTCAAATTTTTTCATATTTATTGTTCAATTTATAGATAAAAGCCAGAACTTCTGCGACTGCTCTGTATAATTCAGATGGAATTTCCGTATCAAGATCCAAAGCTTCCAAAACCTGGGACAAATTCTTATCTTCATACAGCGGCACATTCTGATTTAAAATCAAGAATCCTACCGGTCAGTTCATCTCCAAGCTTTACAATATTCTGGCCTAAAATAGACCTCCTGATTTCAGGATTGGTTATTGATTTTATAAAAGAAGAAATATCCATTATTGTATTGATTTATCCTTTTGAAAATATGGATAATTTTTGATAAAATATTACATTAAGCTGTTGAAACATCAAAGTGACTAAAGTGAGCTAAAATGCCTAAAGTGACTAAAGTCGTGGAATTCTATCTGTTATATTATCTTATAAAAATTTAAGTGAAGCGAAATATCTACCCCGCCATGGCGGGATTCACTTTAGTCACTTTAGCTCACTTTAGGCACTCCTATTTACCCAGGCAAAGCCAATTATCTTTGACCACCCACAAAGCACCTATTTTTTAGAAATTGAATAAAAGCAAACAAAGGTGAAAAATGACTATAGAATCTACGATAGAAGAAATGGCAAAAGCGGCAAGAATAGCTTCCAGGAAAATGGCAAGCTGTTCTTCCGTTAAAAAAAATGATGTTTTACTGAAAATAACGGATAAAGTAGAAGACAAATCATCCTATATTAAAGAAGAAAATAAGAAAGATCTTGCCTTTGCAAGAGAGAAGAAACTTTCCGGCGCGATGATAGAACGCCTTACAATAAATGATTCTACAATTAAATCAATGGCTGACGGGCTAAGGGAAGTAGCACAGCTTAGCGACCCTGTCGGATCTCTAAGCAAAACATGGCTAAGACCAAACGGTCTTAATGTGTCAAAAATGCGCATACCTCTGGGGGTTATAGGTATCATTTATGAATCAAGACCGAATGTAACCATCGATGCTGCCGGTCTTTGCCTTAAAGCCGGAAATGCTGTAATACTTCGCGGCGGATCAGAAGCCCTTAATTCAAACAAGGCTCTTGCTGCCCTGATCAGCCAGGCGCTTGATGAAACCGGTCTTCCGAAAGAAGCAGTTCAAATCGTACCTGTCAGGGACAGAACGGCAGTAACTTTTCTCTTAAGCCATGAGGAATTCATCGATCTTATTATCCCGCGGGGCGGCGAAGGGTTAATCCGATTTGTTGTTGAAAATTCAAAAATTCCTGTACTAAAACACTATAAAGGCGTATGCCATGTGTATGTGGATGACGGGGCTGATCTTAAAATGGCAGAAGAGATCTGCTTTAATGCAAAGGTTCAGCGTCCTGGCGTATGCAATGCCATGGAAACAATGCTTGTTCATAAATCCGTTGCACCGGATTTTTTACCTGGTATGGCAAAGCGGTTTTTAAAAGCGGGCGTTGAAATCAGGGGGTGTCCTGAAACCTGCCGCATATTGCCGGAGGCAGGAAAGGCCGTGGAACAGGACTGGCCTGCTGAATACCTGGATCTTGTCATTGCTGTGAAGGTCGTTGAAGATATGGACGAGGCTGTTTTGCATATATCAAAGTATAGTTCCAGCCATACTGAAGCAATTATAACTTCTGATTATAGCCGGGCAAGAAGCTTTATTAGTGAAGTCGATTCTTCGGCTGTTCTTGTAAATGCTTCCACACGTTTTAACGACGGTGGTCAGCTTGGCCTTGGTGCGGAGATCGGCATAAGCACTTCAAAGCTGCATGCTTTCGGGCCCATGGGACTAGATGAACTTACTACAACCAAATTTGTGGTCTATGGAAATGGACAGATAAGAGAGTAAAAATGCTGGGAAGCCTGGATGCTATGAGGTCAGCAGGCTGGTTTTTATTCAATTTTTAAAACCACGTTCTTCCCCGCTTGACGGGATCTTCGATGGGCGTGACCAGAGATAATTGGCTTTGCCTGGTTAAATCTCAAAGAGTGACTAAAGTGAGCTAAATCCGCCAAAGTACGGTGGCGGATAAAATGCCTAAAGTTGTGGTGTCGCTCTGCTCCATTTTTTTATAAAAATAATAGACAGAATACCTTAACTTTAGTCACTTTAAACCTGGTGTATCCGACAATCCCTTCAAGGGGCAAATCAATACAACGTCCTTTGGGCGTGGATTCTTTATTTGGATCAATACAGGAAAACTAAGAATGCGCATAGGACTTTTTGGCGGCACATATAATCCGATTCATCTTGGTCACCTGCGGGCTGCTGTAGAAGTGCAAGAAGGTTTTTCCCTGGATGAGATTTATTTAATTCCCTGCGCTATCCCGCCGCACACAAAATCAGGGCATGTTGCCGGTGCCCAGGAACGCTATGAAATGGCTCGTATTGCGACTGTAAACACGCCGGGCTTTTTAGCTTCCGATGTTGAATTAAAACGCTCAGGCCCTTCATATACAATCGATACGGTTCTCTATTTTAAGTCGGTTTTACCAAAAGATACCAAACTTTATTTCATCCTCGGTCTTGACGCTTTCCTTGAGATTGACACATGGAAATCGTATATGGATCTTTTTCCCCTTATTCCTTTTATTATTTTAACAAGGCCGTATGCAGGACACATAGATCCTGGCTTGAGACAACAAAAGATTGAAGATTTCATTAAATCCAGGATATCAGCCGGCTATAAATATGACTCTTCACAATCCGGTTTTATTCATTTGGAAATGGAGCCCGTTTTCCTTTTTGATGTAACTCCTCTTGAAATTTCATCATCGGCAATACGAAGCCTTATAAAAAGGGGACGTTCCATCCGGTTTCTGGTGCCTGATGATGTAATCGACTTTATAAAAACTAAAAGGCTTTACCTATGAAGCATGATTATGATCCTTCACTTGATCTTTATGTTAAAGCGGCTTTAGGCAGAAAAGCGCTTGGGCTTGTTGTGCTGGATGTCCGGGAACTTACCTCTGTGGCAGATGCATTTATCATCTGCAGCGGAAGTTCAAATCGCCAGGTTACGGCAATAGCGGAATTTATCCAGAAAGAGCTTAAAAAGGCCGGAATAAAGCCTTTAAGCGTGGAGGGTAAAAAAGAAGGGCACTGGGTTTTGCTCGATTATGGGCATGTGATTATTCATGTGTTTTATGAATCAGTGCGAAATTTTTATGACCTCGAAGGGCTCTGGGTGGATGCCAAAAGGATAAAGACAAAAAGTCTCATTGAAGCAATGAAAAAGGAAGAGGTGTAAAAACAAATGTCTGGTAAACAAAGACCATGTATGCTGATTATTCTTGATGGATGGGGAATAAGTGCCAAAAAGGAAGGCAATGCTGTCTACCTTGCCAAAACACCTTTTCTGGACAAACTTAAAAAAGAATATCCTGATACACAGCTTTTATGCTCAGGTGAAGCTGTGGGCCTTCCTGGTGGCATTATGGGAAATTCCGAGGTAGGACATTTGAATATCGGTGCAGGCAGGGTGGTGTATCAGGATCTTCTGAAAATCGATATGGCGATCAGCAATGGAGAATTTTTTAAAAATGAAATGCTCAACTCTGTGATATCAAAGGTAAATACGAACGACTCAGCGCTTCACCTCATGGGTCTTGTTTCAGACGGCGGCGTACACAGTCAGCTTGAACATCTGTTTGCTCTTCTGGATATGGCCAGGGAGAAAGGGGTAAGCAAAGTCTATATTCATGCCATACTTGACGGTCGCGATACACCGCCGGATAGCGGTGTTGGATATATTAAGCAGTTGCAAAAATATATAACCGATAAAAATTTTGGGGCAATTGCAACAATATGCGGGCGTTTTTACGCAATGGATCGGGATAACCGCTGGAATAGAGTAGAAAAGGCATATCGCCTTTATACGCTGGGTGAAGCAACCTGTGAAAAAGATCCGGTTGAAGCTGTAAAAAGCGCCTACCAGCGCGATGAGACTGATGAATTTGTCCTCCCCATTGTTATGACGGATAAAGACGAAAAACCCCTTGGATTGCTGCAGCATAATGATGGAGTTATCTTTTTTAATTTTAGAGCAGACCGTGCCAGGGAGATAACAAGAGCTTTAACTGATCCGGCTTTTGAATCTTTTGAAAGAAATATTTACCCGAAGCTATGCGAATTTGTCTGCATGACCATTTATGATGAAAATTTTACGCTTCCCATAGCATTCCCACCGGTTCATCTGGATGAAATCCTTGGCGAGGTAATAAGCAAAAAGGGCTTGCATCAACTAAGAATAGCTGAAACTGAAAAATATGCTCATGTCACCTACTTTTTTAACGGGGGGGAAGAAAAACCATTTCCTTTGGAAGATCGATGCCTGATTCCGTCGCCTCGTGAGGTTTCCACTTATGACCTGAAACCGGAAATGAGTGCCTACCTGGTTACCGAAGAGGTTCTCCTGAGATTAAAATCAAAAAAGTATGACGCGCTCATGCTGAATTTTGCCAATATGGACATGGTAGGACATACCGGCGTTCTTGATGCTGCAATCAAGGCGGCTGAAACCGTCGATGAATGTGTCGGCAGGATAGTTTCTGAAGTTAAAAGGCATAAAGGGGTTGCTATTATTACTGCTGATCATGGAAATGCTGAGCAAATGACAGCCGATAACGGTCACCCTCATACAGCCCACACCCTTAACCCTGTCCCGTTTATCCTTGTGGATGATACCCGTCGTGGCTCCAGCCTAAAACCCGGTAGCCTTGGCGATATAGCTCCCACTATTCTTCACATAATGGGCATTGACAAACCTGACCTGATGACAGGGAGATCGCTGCTGGATACTTGAGATTATAATTTTTTATCGAGTTCTTTTTTCAATTTCTTTTCTATGTCAGAAAAAAGGCTTTTTTTCTTTTCCTTTTGTTTTACCTGAAACGACTCTATTTTTTGGGCAAAAGCTTTTTGTGTTTCTTTAAATTTTACAAGCTCATCTTCAAGGGCGCTTTCCTTTTCTTCCTTTGAAATATCCTCAATTTTTATGTGGTTTTTGACAGATAGCCTCACTCCGTATGGGCCTTCAACAGCTTCTATAATTTCCATTTCTTTAAGCTGCTTGCAGATAAAATTCCCACGTTCCAGGGAAAAAGATATAGACCGGCAGACGTCTTCAATAGAAGGAGGGGCGGATTTCTGATGTTCGCAAACCCTGATGGCGGCAACGAAAAGATGAGCGTTATAATAAAGATTATTAGTCTGCATAACGGCAAAAAGATAATTGAAAAACAGTTTAAAAATAATGGTAACTCAGGTTCACAGTTCAAGGGTTCACGGTTCAAGGTTAGAGAGCGACCCGCCCGCCTCGCAAGCGAGAGCATTGCGGGCAGGTGAAAATTGAACATTTTGAAACGACCTCTTTAATAAAACTATCAACAACTTAATTTAACCAAGGAAAATGCCATGCATAAATTACTGACTGACAATCCCGGCGAAAAGATGCTCCTTCTCGGCAATGAAGCAATTGCCAGGGGAGCCATTGAAGCGGGTATCGCATTTGCCAGCACATATCCAGGCACTCCATCTTCAGAAGTATCCTTAAACTTTTTCCAGATGTCCCAGGAAAGCGATCTTTATT
>JAUWMJ010000348.1 GCA_030613225.1 Desulfobacterales bacterium | reverse complement strand
GTGTTGGCGTCCCTTCGGGACTTGATGAGCGGCCTTCGGCCTTGAGTTTTTGCCTTAAGCGACCCGTCTTCGCCTCTTGTCACGGCGTAGCCAAAGGCGAAGTCTGATCGGCTACGCCGTGGCAGGGAGCGGTCATTGAGCGAAGCGCCTAATCTCCTTTTTTCGGAAAAAAAAGATACCTCAGCCAGTGTAAAAGCGTATTTTTTTCAAGCATCGCTTTTTCCCATAAATTGGACTCTTTAAAAAGCTTTTCCGGCTCTGCAAACCATTGAGACCTTGTTGTAAATTTTTCTTTTGAATCAAGTTTTTTTACAACTTTGGCCGGATTTCCTGCAGCAATTACATTGGCGGGTATCGGGCCTACAACAACAGCGCCTGCACCGATTATGCTGTTTTCTCCAATGGTCACCCCTTTGCAGATAATTGCACTGTCACCAATCCAGACATTTTTTTCTATCCTGACAGGAGCTGTTTTCCCCGGAGCAATCCTGTTGTAAATATCATGCCAGTCGCAATCGGTTATATAAACATTGCTTGCAATCATGCAACTGTCATCGATAAATATTCCGACAGCCGACCCGATACGCACACCAGGGCAAATCATGCAAAAATCTCCTATTTTAATTATGCCTTCATCTTTGTTATGGGGCCAGATCGAAAGCCTTATTTTGCTGTCGGACGAGGCAATAAAAGTTGCATAATCGCCGATTTCAACGGGAGAACCAAAGATCTCCACATTCCAGGGGCGTATAAAGGTAAAATATCTGCCAAGGGATTCAAAGTGTGGGCGAAGGAAGTGATTCGTATAGAATTTCTCAAATTTAAGGTAGGCTCTTTTTACAAAGTAGGGTCTGTGGTCTCTGTTCAAAACATGCCTCTATTATTAAACAATAAATTTCAGGCCATATAATAAAAACCAATGAATGGGAATATAGTATACTTTAGTTTGTTTGATCTTTTCTATGTGGAACAGATCCCGGTTCAATAAAATTGCTTTTTGGGGTGAAAAACTGTTCAGGAAAGAATGAAAACTTTTTGTCAAAAGCCTTGGACGAGCAGTACTGGTTTTTATTTCTATTGGAACAACATTTGTTTCTAGCCGTAACACAAAATCCATTTCTGCTCCACTCTTGGTTCTCCAATAGAATAATTCTTCATTTAATAGTGAACCATCTTTTACAAATTCAGAAAAAATCAAGTTCTCTGTTACTGATCCTTTATCCGGACGTAAGTTATAATTACCGAACTGTCTTATAACAAAGTTCCTGAGGCCATTATCAATAAAATAACTTTTGTGTGCGCTTTTTATTTCATTGCGGCGATTGCCGACAAAAGGCGGAAGAAAATCAGCAACAAAGGTTTCTTTCAAAATATTCATATATTTGGTAATTGTGACGGAATTACTGCCTGTTAAAGAACATATTTCAGACTTGTTTATCAAATTACCGGTTTGTGATGATAAAGCTTTAATAAGATTTATAAAGATTTGGGTTTTTCCCAGTTTCAAAAACTCAATGATATCTTTTTTTATATAGGATTGATAGATTTCTTTTAGTTCATCCACTTTCATATCATGATTTTTTGCCATTATAACTGCTGGATAACCTCCATACAATGACATCTCTTCCATAACCCGAGTCAGATAATTGCCATATGCTTTTTCATTTTGCAGCCACTGATTTAACGATGCTTTGGTCAATGGAATCGTCTTTAGAGCATTGGGTATTCTTCCCTGTGAACGGATATACTCCTTAAAAGAAATTGGGAAGATGTAAGTTTCACGTTTTCTTCCGGTTAGGAACTCTTTTATCTTAGAATTTATTTCCAGGGAAGAAGACCCGGTGGCAAATATTTTAATATTTTTATCCAGGTCATAAACTCCTTTTAAGAATCTCCCCGGTGTCTCCAAACGCTGCACTTCATCAATAAAAAAATAGACTCGCTCTCCTTTTTTCCGGACATGATTAATTTGTTCCACCAACATCATGGGGCTTTTAAATTGATCAAATTCATTAATTGTGTCCATATTGATGTAGAGGATCTTTTGGGGCGCAATACCCCGGTTGATAAGATCATTGATCAGCATCATCAAGCCTGTGGTTTTGCCGCTTTGCCTGGGGCCAATTATTATTTCAATATTATCAGAATCGAAACGGTGTTTGATATTTTCAACTTCAGTTCGATATACTAACCGGGATAATTCGAAATCACGGGAATCGATCTTTGCCCATAAGCCGTCAATATCCAGTGTTCTGAATTTAATCATTATCCCACTCTCGCTTAGGGCTCGCGTAAAAATAACTTCACATTTTAAGCGCCGATGCATCCCGCCTGGCTGCGTTGCGAAAGCTCGGAATATGCTTGATATTCCTGCGCTTTCGCGCCTTACCAGCCGGGCGCCTCAACACTTAAAATTGCGAACTTATTTATGCGCAAACCCTTAGCTATTTCATAAACTTTCTAATCAACCAGACTAAATGATAATCATGCTTTTAAACTAACCTGACTAATTGTATAGACAAGAACTTGCTTTTTGTCAATGAAAATAACCAAAGCCTATATAGTGGTTGTCAAAAAAACGTTCCGTTATCCAAACGTTACTATCCCTGAAGTTAAAAAGGAATATGATGCTTTGGTTCCTGTTTATGAGGTTAGAAAAAAATTAATAAGAATGCGGATGAGCAAGGGCTTAACACAAGCTGAGATTACACAGTCACCGGAACAAAATATACCTTGACATGAGTATTTATCAGGTAAATATTGTAATCGTAAGGGTTACAACATGATACTATCATTAAAAAGGATTGAGAAAATGAGAAGACATCGAAGACCAGCCCACCCAGGGCATATTTTAAGAAATCATTATTTAAAGCCATTGAATTTAACTATCACAAAACTGGCTGAAACATTAAAAGTTTCAAGAAAGGCTGTTTCTGCAATCATAAACGAACATAAGAGTGTTACGCCAGATATGGCTTTGAGGTTATCGCAGGCATTTGATACCACACCGGAGTTATGGATTAATTTGCAGAAAAATCATGACCTGTGGTGTGCTCGGGAAAAATCAACTGAATGGCAGGAAGTGCCCCAAATCAATATGGCTTTAGTCACGGTTTGACAAGAAATGAACAAAAAAGATAAGAGTACCCTTTATAAAGGCAAACCGTAAGACTCCCAGAACCGGTGGGAAAAAAGACGGCCGGCAGGGGTGAGATCGTAAATGGCATCTGCGGCCATCAGCACAGCAGCATTTGTCCATGTGAGCTTATCCTCAGGCCATAATGTGATATCAGGAACTGTGTATCCGCACCAGAATGATCCATCATCAAACTTTTTATCACTTATCCAGCTGAAAACGATTTCAGAAAGGGTAAGATTCCCCATTGCCGATAAGGCAAGGGAAAGTTCAGCGGTCTCGGCAATTGTTACCCAGGGTTCATCGGATACACATTTAACTCCGTGGCCTTCTACAACATATTTTTTCCAGTATTTGTCAATTCTCTTTTGAGCCGGTTCACCGGTAAGCGCACCGGAAAGTATCGGATAGAACCAGTACATTGAAAAGCGGGACTTTGTCATATTAAAGTTATATTGTTTATGTCTGATAGCATTTCCCAGCTTCACCAGCGCTTCTTCCCATGCAGGCATCGAAT
>JAUWMJ010000359.1 GCA_030613225.1 Desulfobacterales bacterium | reverse complement strand
AATGAATACAGGATAAAAAACGATGCAATGACAGGCAGGGCCGGCCCTATAACCCGGCGAGCGGCCTCGAGCAAAAGTATTACCAATACGGATCCAATTATAATATCCCTTAAAATAGGCGATCCGTAACGCGTTGTCATGCCTGTATAATCTAGTGCGATGTAAAGGGCTGATAAAGAGGCAATGATCGCTATCATATAATCGATTATCGGAATTTTTGTTTTGGTGGATAGAAATTTAAGACCGAAATGTGTCTTCTTAAAAAGGGGATAATTTAGAAAAACAATCAGGAGAGCGAAACCAAGATGGATGGCTCTGATAAATGTGGAATCAAGAATAAGCCAGCTGGCGATGGACAACTGAAAAATACTCCAGATCACCGCAATAGTGGGGATGACATATTTTGAAGGCCCCAGGGGCTTTCGCCCAATACCTTCTTCTTCCTCAGCCATCCGCCTTGCTAATTCCAGGCCATCATCCTTTTCAATCGTTTCATTATTACTCATAGTTATCACCTAATCAGTCAAGAGTGGAAAGCGATTTAAAAATCGTCTGAATACCTAAAAGCAGACCTCGTTAAGTGGTTGAGTCGTTGAGTGGTTGAGTGGTTGTTGTAATAGATCATATTGTTTGCTGAATAATTGGACATTCGGTGTTTAAAAAGTTGTAACATCTGGAAATAATAGCAATTACTTTCCTGCTCAACCACTTAACCACTCAACTACTCAACGAGGTCTGGAATAGGTAACGGGGCCGAATATTAATATCGACCCCGCTACCTGAAGGGCAGTTATTTTTTACAAACGACTATTTCAGGCCGGCTTCCTTATAGTACTTCAATGCACCCGCATGTAATGGTGCGGAAAGACCTTCGAGCATACCCTCTTTGGTCAGCACTGCATAAGCAGGATGCAGCTTCTTGAAAGAGTCAAAGTTATCAAAAACTTCTTTTGTAACTGCATATACTACGTCATCCGAAACTTTAGCAGAGGTGACAAAAGTAGCCTTAACACCGAAAGTGTCTACATTTTCTGTGTTCTCAGCACCAGGATAGAGGTTCACAGGAATGTATGCCTTGGCATAGTAAGGATATTTTGCAAGGAGGCTGTCAACACCGGTAATCGAGGCAAAGCGTACTTTCCTTGCGCCTGCGGTTGCTTCCTTGATTGATCCACTGGGATGGCCAACAGTGTAGAAGAATGCATCGATCCTGCCGTCCTGGAGGAGACTGGCTGATTCTGAAGCCTTGATACCTTCGGCAATAAGGTCTTCTTTGTAATCGATTCCAACAGCTTCAAGGGCGTCGATGGAGTTCTGACGCTGGCCTGAACCCGGGTTGCCTATATTTACTCTTTTACCTCTCAGATCAGCGATGTCCTTAATACCGGCATCAACAGCAGCAACCAGTGTGATCGACTCAGGATGGATGCTGAATACAGCCCTGAGGTCTTCCTGCTTGCCTTTGTCTTTCCATTCCGCAAGACCGCTAATGGCCTGAAACTGCCTGTCTGACTGTACAACACCAAACTGGAGATCCCCAGCCATGATGGCGTTTACATTAAAGACCGATCCGCCTGTAGATTCAACCGTACAGCGGATTCCGTAAACATCTTTTTTCTCGTTTACAATCTTGGCAATGGCGCCGCCAGTGGGATAATATACGCCGGTAATCCCGCCGGTACCTATTGTTATAAAAGTGGTCTTTGCTTTAGTCACTTCCTGTTTTTCACTTGAGGGTCCACACCCTATAACAAGTGCAAACCCGAACATAAGGACAACACCTAAAATTAATGCTTTTTTCATCCGATACCTCCTTTTTCAATTAAAGTAACTTTTTAAAAAATCATTCAAGCCTAAGTTCTCTTCTTCCCTATTTACCCTCCTTTCATTTGTATTAATAATAATGAATTGCACAAAATAAAAAACATAAGCACAACTCCTCAAATTTTTAACAAAATAAAATGCTTAATGCAACAGTTTTGTACGACCGGTAAAACATCAATTATTTATTATAATTTCAAGTAATAAGCAGGCTTGACCGTTTTGATGGTGTTTTCTTTATTTTTGTGCGTATCTTTGAGCAATAGCAAAATAATATTTTGACTCATCATTACGCCCTCTTTTCAAACATCCCTGGGCATAAATTTTGCATTTTTCCTTTAACATTTTCACTGCAGCAATGTGCTGATCCTTTGAAAGCAGACCGCTTTCGATTATTTTTTTCAGTGCCTGTATCCGGTATTTGTCAAGTTTTGGCGTTTTTGACAACTGGCCCTCATGTCCACCCCTTTTTATTATAAGCGGAGTATTTATAAGAAAGACAGGGTATTTGCAGCTTATTCTAAGCCATAAATCGTAGTCTTCACACGCAGGAAAACTTTCATCAAACACGCCTGTTTTGTCTAAAAGACTTCTTTTCAGCACTACAGCAGAAGGACTTACTATGCACAGGGGCAGAGAGTGTTTAAAAATCATCCCCGAAAACTTTTTGTGGCGTTTTTTGGGATTTACCCTTTTGCCGTTTCTGATCCACAGCTCTTCAGTCTGGCATATCATTACATCCGGGTTTGATTTGAAAAAATCAACCTGCCTGGACAGTTTTCCAGGCAGCCACAGATCATCCGAATCCAGAAAAGCAATAAGTTGCCCTGATGCGGAAGCTATCCCCGCGTTTCTGGCAGCACTTACACCACGGTTGTCCTGCCTGAGCGCTATAATATCACGGGCATATCCATCAAGAATATCCTGCGTGTTATCCGTGGAACCGTCATCAACAACAATCAGTTCAAAATCTTCAAAGTCCTGTGACAAGACGGAATCAATGGCCTCTTTAAGTATCCAGCCCCTGTTGTATGTGGGGATAATGACAGTTACTAAAGGATTTGTGTTTATTATTAGTGCCATTTTATAATTTTTAATCAGGATAAATCGGTAATAATTATTTTTATCACGAAAGCACGAAAATTTAAAAACACGAAAAAGATACTTTATAGCCGTTCACGCCCATTCAGAACAAAAAAGTTGCACAATATGCGTTCTGTAAGCGTTCACAGGTGCTGCAGATGTGCGTGATCAGGGCGATCAGCTATAGTCTGCTATGCTGATCGCCCTGATCACGCGCAGGTGCGGTGCCTGTGAACGCTTACACCATTCTTTCTATCTCTCTTAGCTTATTCTCAAGCCGTTTCTTGGAGACAGGAATGGCTGTTTTCAACTCCTGGGCAAAAAGAGATACTTTATATTCTTCGATCAACCAGAAATATTCTTCAACAGCTTCTTTTTTCTCTGCCGATACCATAGGTGAAAGTCCTTTTAACATTTTATCAAGGCCTTCGGTAAAAACATTTATTTCTTTT
>JAUWMJ010000311.1 GCA_030613225.1 Desulfobacterales bacterium | reverse complement strand
CATTACATGCCAACCCCGTCAATGATTGCGCCACAATGGGGGCACCGGCTGTTTTCAATTAAATTTTTACTGATTGTATACCCCCACCGATCGATGAGAATCCTGCTGCAATTATAACAAAATGTTTTTTCACCATTTTCCCCGGGTACATTACCTGTATAAACATATTTCAATCCTGCATTTATACCGATTTCCCGTGCCATAACCAGGGTTTTAACCGGTGTCGGAGGCCTGTCCATCAGTTTATATGTGGGATGAAACCGGCTGATATGCCATGGGGTTTCCGGGCCTAAGGATTTTGCAATAAATGATGCCAGATCTTTAAGCTCAGTTTTATCATCGTTCAGGCCTGGGATAAGCAGGGTGGTAACCTCTAAAAAAATGCCGAAGGTTTTCATTGTCTGTAATGTTTTTTTAACATGCTCCAATTTGGATGAACAATAATTTTTGTAAAAGTCATCGTTAAACGCCTTTAAGTCAACATTAGCTGCATCCAGATACGGGCTTATCATCTCCAGGGCTTCAGATGTCATGTATCCGTTTGTTACAAAGACATTATAGATTCCCCTTTTGTTTGCCAGTTTCGCTGTATCATAGGCAAATTCAAAGAATATTGTAGGCTCGGTATAAGTATAGGCAATGCTTTTACATCCTCCTTTTACTGCTGCATTCACAACATCTTCGGGAGTGCTGGAATCTCCTCTTATCATACCCCTGTTATCCGCCGGCATTTGTGCAATATCTGCATTCTGGCAGAAAAGGCACCTGAAATTGCAGCCCACGGTTGCTATGGAGTAGGAAAGGCTGCCGGGCAGAAGGTGAAAAAGAGGTTTTTTTTCGATGGGGTCAATATGCCGGGCAATCAGGTTTCCATACACAAGGGTTTTTAATGTTCCTTCCTGGTTTTCCCGGACACCGCAAATCCCGCGCTTTCCATCCTTTATTACACAGCGATGATTGCAAAGATTGCATTTAACCTTATTATCCTTCAGAGTTTCATAAAGATAAGCTTGCATTTATACTACCTCTTGATAACTTTAGTAACCGTTCACGGTTACCGGTTATACAGTTCACGGTTGAAAAAGACAAAAAGCATAAGAGAATTATGGGATCCTCTTTTGAAGATTCAGATTTAGAAGAATTAATTCAAGAATTGAGATCAATATCCAACAGGCTTCAATCGTTGCATAGTTCATTGGGAAAACCGTGAACTGTGAACCGACAACTGTGAACGGTTAAGATCTAATCTTATCCTGTTACAGTGCTGACCGTATGCTTCTGCCGATACTTCATTGCAAGGGGCCTGGTCCTGAAACGGGGAACAAGGGTCACTACAATGCCTGCAAAAGCACCGAACGGAAATCTTTGAACTAACCTGGATTGCTCTATGTTATGAGCGTATTTTCCGGATCCCACCGGCAGTTGGCAAACAGTCCGCCAGGATACAGGAACTCGGCCTAAAATTGTTCTGATGATTTGTTTCATCTCCCAGACACTAAAGAATTTTGCATGGTTAAAAATTGTTTTTGTAAATATTCCCCTGACCCTCCGCTCGATTCCTTTAATTGCATATTTGTTGAGCACTCCGATAAATATTTTATCTTTTGCAACCCTGCAGGCTTCCTCTATGGCCTTTTTGGGATCATCAACAAATTCAAGGGTTGTAACAAAGCATGCATAGTTAAAGGAATTGTCATCAAATGGGAGGTCTTCTGCAAATTCACGATAAAGATCCACGCGGTTTCCAAGGTTTTTAAGCGTAATATCGAGCATGTACGGGGATGGATCAACCCCTGTTACGTTAAGACGCTTTTCAATAAAAGGAGCAAGGCTGGCTCCGGTTCCACACCCAATATCGAGCAGCGTCTCACGAGGCATCGGATTGATCATATCGACCATAAGCCGACTCTCAAGATCAGCGGCAAACCTGTTCTGTGGATTATTAAACCACTGCTCGTAAGCAATGGCATCATTAAAATTAAAGACGTAACCCATGAAGGATAATTTAGATAAAAAAAGCGACTTTATCAAGGAGAAAACACAGGGCAACCGCATTTGGAAAAAATGGTACCTTAGGGCTCGCGCAAAGCGGGATTTCGCATCAATTTTTATAGCGGTGCTCAACAAGCCGATATTAACCTATACTGTAAGGAGCGACCATGGTCCCGGCTGTCAGCTTCGTTTATCATCAAATTCGGTAGTCTTGCCTTTTTGAGCAACCTTATTCTTTTTAATAAAATGGCTTCTTTTCTTTCTATCTCCAGGTTGGTTTTTATGAGCGGGTGGTGCAGGCCGACTTTCCTTCTCGGGCGGTGGACCAAAACCAAAAAAAGCGCCAGGGTAAGGGCTTTTTCTTACTTTTCCAGAAACTTTTTGTCTGGCATGGTGCTTTTTTGCATGTGTTGGTCTCTGTGGAGATCTTCTTTTCCGGTCACGCGTAGCAATAAAAACCGGGCCGGCCTTGTCTTCTATGAACCAGTCGTTTTCAGGCCAGACAACAGGAATTTTATTGCCAAGCATTTCCTCAAGGGGCTCAAGATGAAAGACATACCTCTCGCAGGCAATCGACAGTGCCCGCCCAATTTTTCCTGCCCTTGCAGTCCGGCCGATTCTATGAATATAATTCTCTGCATCCTGGGGAAGGTCGTAATTGATTACATGGCTTATATCCTCGACATGGATGCCCCTGGAAGCCACATCCGTTGCTACAAGGATTTTTATACTGCCATCCTTGAACCGCTCCATCAGGTTGAATCTTTTGCGCTGGGGAAGATCCCCCGTGATACCTTCAGCAGGCCATCTGTTGCCCTTGAGTTTTGATGTAAGCCAATTTACTCCTGTTTTCGTGTTTACAAAGATAAGAACGCGTATCCAGTTTTCCCTTTTCAGCAACCCTAGAAGAAGCTGCAGCTTTTCGTCGCTGCCGACATGAAACAAAGATTGCTCAACCCCTTCTACAGTCACATCTTCCGGTGTAATTGAGATGAATTCAGGCAGGTTCATATATTCGTAAGTCAGTTCCATGACGCGAAAAGAGAGCGTAGCGGAAAAAAGCATCGACTGTCTTTTTTCATAATGGGGTAATTTGCTCAGTAAATAGCGCATGTCCTTTGCAAAACCAAGATCAAGAAGACGATCAGCCTCGTCAATAACCAGCAGCTTAATGCCCCTGGTTTTAAAGATACCCTGTTTGAAATAGTCGATGATCCTGCCTGGGGTGCATATAACAACATCCACACCCCGGCGAAGTATTTCGGCCTGTTTCTGGTAGTCAACTCCTCCGACTACCTGGGTTATTCTTAAGCCTGTATGCCGTCCGATGAGCATAGCTTCCTCGTAGATCTGCAAGGCCAGTTCACGGGTTGGTGCGACGATAAGTGCCGACGGCGTGTCGGGCATATCCTCATGCAAAGACAAAATTCTGCTGAATACTGTTACAAGAAAAGCGGCTGTCTTCCCTGTGCCCGTTTGTGCCTGTCCGGCAACATCCCTGTTGGTAAGGGATACTGGAAGGGTTTGTGCTTGAATAGGAGTACAAAAAGTAAAACCCGCATCCTTTAGACCGGATATGATTTCTGTGGGCAGGTTAAACTCATCAAACCGTATTCGGGTTAGAAATTTAGGCTTTTCCGCCCTTTGGACTGGTATCTGTGATTCGGATTCGTCTGGCATGGTTTCCTCTCAGGGTTCGTTCAAAAATAAAACCAATCACGAAAACACGAAATAGGGAAAGCACGAAATTATAATTTTATCTTTTTCGTGTTTTCGTGATAAAAAATCTTTTTCTTTTCCGGCTTGTCCGGGTTGTGATCATCAGCTCTATTTATGCAGTTATAACCTTTTTCAGGATTTTGCAAGTAAACATAGCTTTTATGCAAATATAAAGCAGCCTAAATGCTTGAAGCAGAATCTCTATTATGCTATTTGATAAACATTGATGAATTCGTAAAAAGTCGAATTCGTCTGGTTTTAGGTTTTAAGTTTTATGTTAATGATATTATCTGTTTTAACAAAGACTTAAAACTTAATACCTAAAACTTAAAACGTTTCGTAAAAAGTTTTTGAATAAGCGTCTGATGGCATCGTTCCAATGCTCATATACCCCCGCTAAAAATCAGCGGGATAAAAAACCGCTACAACGCAGTAGATGGGACTTTTTACGAGGCCATCAAATAAAGGAGGTATAAACATGCTATCAAGTTCCTCGTTGGTGAAGAAAGAAGATTGTGTATTGGTTGTAATAGATATGCAAAAAAAACTGGTTCCTGTTATTACCGGGGCTGATAAGGCTATAGAAAATGTTATAAAGCTGGTTAAGCTGGCAAAAATACTTCAGCTTCCCATTGTTCTTACAGAGCAGCAAAACCTCGGAGAGACCATTGAAGAAATACGATCGGAAATTAAGGAAATCCAGCCGATTTCAAAGATAACATTCAGTTGTTTCGGATTAGAAG
>JAUWMJ010000220.1 GCA_030613225.1 Desulfobacterales bacterium | reverse complement strand
TCTGTGAGATGGTCTCACATGCAAATTGTCTATGAATGGAATTGGTCGACACCAAACCGCTATAAATCCTACCAACGAATCTTCCTCCGCAACCAATACTATGTCTTCATTTTGTATTTCGATTTCACTCCAATGCTGTGCTAAATCTTGGTCAATTTGCCCGGCCATGAATTCTGCAGGCATGACATCCGAGTAAGAGTCTTTCCAACTCTCGACATGAATAGCCGAAATATCTTGAAGATCAGATTGTGTTGCCCGTCGTATTTTCATCGTCTTTGTTCGCTCGACTAAAGATAAGATTATTTCGTCCAACAAATGATTATACACATCCGTATATCATCACGATTGTAAGGTTATCATAGTTGAACTTAAAAACGTTCTAAGACGAGAATAAAATTCGTCAGGATTATCATTCATCATAAAATGTCCGCTACTGCTGATCTTTACTTTTTTTATGGAATTAAGTCGATGCAATACATCCATGTCGGAATTTTTTTCACCATAAAAATATGATTTTCTGCAAGGCAAAATTTTAAAACGGGAAAGCAGAGCTCCGCTGTCCGACCAACGCACAAGGGATTCCGCACTCTTATAAAACCCCAAAGGCAAAGCTGAATCAAGGAAAAAACATTCTTCACCAAGGGACTTGAACAGGGCTTTGAGATCTGGCAGCAATTCCTTTTCAAATTTTTGAAATGAAACACTTATCGTTTTTCGACTAACGATACCGCAATCTTCACTGATGAGGTTACCTTCCAGATTTGCAAACGTCAGTGCCGAGTTAAGAATTGCAGGTGGAAGTAGTAAACCGATCGCTCCCCCCATGCTATGTGCGATTATGTGAACCTTCTTTGAGGAGATTTTCTTCACAACCTCAGCACAAACAGAAGCCTGATCTTCCATTTTATATGAGAACTTATCTGACTTCGAAGAATCTCCAAAACCAAGAAAATCCAATGACATTATTGAATAATTTCTAAATTCATCGCGAAACCAAATGTCTCGAAAAGACTCTTTTGAGCATCCGAGCCCATGAAGCAGAAGCAACAACTCTCCGCCCCGTTTCCGATATGTCGTGGCAACCTCATATTTATTGCCATCATGGTCTATTGAAAATATCCGGTTCTCCATTTTATCTCAAAGCAACATTCGTTAATTATTAATGATGCACCTTTATGGATTGTTTGACCTTATCAAGCTTCTCCCTCACCTCTTCCTCTCATTCAGGAAGAGGAAGCTTGCACGCACGGAAGTCTAAAGCGATTCGATAGGCACATTCAAGGGCTGCTCTCTCTTTACAGGAAAACAAAAGTGATGGTCAGTAAGGTTTTCTTATGAATTTTCATCACTGCAACGAAGGCGAAATGGCGCTTAATTTACCGTGTGTTTGCAAAGCTACCAAAGACTTGAGGTGTTCTTCCTCTTGGAATCCTACTGAAAAAGACATCAGCGGTGGAAAGAGCTGTTTTAGTTGTAACTGTTTAATGCCACGCACATCAAGGTATGATTGAAAGGCCCGGTAACTTGGAATTTCGGATTTCCCGGAAATAGGAAATCTCTCATCCACTGTGATACGTCGACAATCCTATAATCATTCATATCAATCAATAAGAGACATAACGTCCGCAAATAAACTGCGTATCAAAAGAATTCCGAAGCTGCACGGCCTTTGCGGTAAACCGTCCGGCTTCTTCACGTCAGCTTCATTTGCATTGTTCTACATTAATTTATGATCTTAGGGCTGAGCGATGAGAGAACGTAATGCTTTATTGACAGATTCTGAGTCAGGAAAATATACCTTAATATCAGGATCAAGCATAACGGAACCATCCTTTTGAGTAAAATATTGAACAGATGTTGAACCATCTTCCTTATTTATATGCACAGAATGCCCTTTCCTGTATTCTCTATAGTGCTTTCCTCTTACGCCGCCAGAAAAATCATATTCATCTCTCATATCGGTATTATTAGAAATATTTATTTTTTTTTTCATAAGCCTTCCTTTCAGTGCGTATCGCTTTACGACTTCCAATTATACGAATATTTTCATTTCTTTCAGTGTACCAAACAACTATAATTTTACCTTCAGAGGAAAACCCAATATCAATATAGCAGTATTCATCATCTGAGTGATCAGGATCATCAATAGTAATTGAATATCGATCGTTGAAAACGGTTTTGGCTTCCTCGAAAGTAATACCATGTTTTTTTTCGTTTTTATCAGATTTATTTTGATCCCATTCAAATACAAGTGACATTTATTGATCCTATATCTTTTGTATACTTTAGCAAAATTTAATCATTTTTAAAACATTAATCACTGAGATGCCGAACCAGTGATTATACATATCCGTATATCATCACGATTGTTTGGCTATCCTCTTTTCATTCAGATTGTGTTATCTTGCCGGAAAACACACATATTATAACATCAAATGAACGCAATATGCAATAATTATATTTACTTGGAGTTAAGTTCGTTTTCAATCAGGCTTAACATATTTGTAACTAATCAGGTGGATAGTCTGAAGGTTGAAGACTGTTAGGAAAAAGCGCATTTTAAAATCATGTTTGATGCAAGAAACAGATATTCCCGCCAAAGTGCTGCAAATGTGCTTTTCTGTCTCCCTTAACCTGACTTTAGAGGGACAAGCACAGCTGATAGGAAATATGTGTCTCTTATCTGCTGCAAACAGGCCCGGCAGTCAAGAAGTAATATAAAGTTTAGATGGTGCATCCAAATTGCAGTAGAATCAAAAGTCCTGGTAAAATTAAGATAGATTTATCAAAAAAAATAAACCCGCTTGTATAATTCAACAAGCGGGTTTTGAGTAAATTTATAATTGTTAACCAACTAACCATTTAGCCATCTGTGATATTTTTTGCGAGTCCATCAACCATAGCGTACCGGCAGTCCATTCGATATTCTGTGCTTATTTTAGCGCTTCATATTATAAGAGTCAAATATTCTCTTTCTCTCATTGTCGCTAAGTATCCCTGTAAATGGACTTGAAGATCGAAGACGCGCTGATTCTTCAGAATTGCTTTCAAGAATTAACAGAACCTGCTCTCTGGTATTTGTATCCAGGATGCGCTTCCACTCCCTTGTAGCAAGTGTTAGTCTGCCTCTTCTCGTTTTCCATCTATCTATATTACGCTTCGGAATTTCCCAAAGTTTCGAATTTGCCCTCAGTTTCTTCGCTATCTCTCTGTGAAGCGATATTGATCTTTCATCCGAACGTTGCTGCATATTCATTGGGAAAAACCTCTCTCCATACGCTTTTCGATAATAAGTCTAAGCTCACCTGACATTGGTGTCACATTCAGTCTTTCCGTCAAAGTTTCAATTGATAGCAGACCCAGTTTTACCGACGCATGAAAGAAATCGATATCCTTTTGGCGGCCCGCATATAGTTTTGATATTATAAGATCGTGGATTTCCAGGCAAAGACCTGATATATCATTAGTGTTTTCATTGCATATTTCCACCAGGCGATCTTTCCATCCTTTGGGTAGTTTTGAAGTGCTGTAATCAACACCCTGAACATAATAACCAAAGCTGTCATGAAATGAGGAAAGTTCGCCTATTGCTGCATCAACTATTTCTGTCTTTTCCTCAGACTCGGGAATTATAATATCGACCTCTATCGATCTAAACAAGATCTCATGACTTTGATTCGTTAAGGAAAATTCAGAATAATCTTCCTGGGAAACCATATCCGGAAAATTTGGAAACTGACCTAAAATGGACTGGCTTCCTAAAATAATGACTTTCTCTACTCCGGCAATTTCTCCGACAGCTCTGATTATATGCTCTAATTCGTTTCTGTTCATTTTATATTGCGTAAAGGAGTCAAATTGCCTGAACGAAAAGTCCTTTTTATAAGTAAAATGTTAAAAATTGGACTTGTACACTTTCGTTCCCTCAGGCTGCATGGGTCGAGTAGATGAACAGTGCTGGATAATATGTATATTGACTGAAAGAATAACAATTTTACGTGAAAATAAAGTCTATAAAAAGCGCTACGATTATAGACATCAGCCCTATCCTTTTGTTTGGATAGTGCTTTCTTGATTTCCATT
Source organism: Desulfobacterales bacterium (assembly GCA_030613225.1). The sequence goes on along the minus strand of JAUWMJ010000220.1, from coordinate 1,845 downwards.
GCTTTAAGGCTTATTTTTTCAACACTTTGATTATCCCCCAAATCTCTTTGCCACTTTGTGTAGTCAAATGGTTCACGCTGAATTAAGGCATAAATCTTTCAGCACCAATGTGTCCCAAAGAGGTAGCAAGAGCTTTAAAGCCTCTTAATTTGATTTCTGTATCTGTTATCATTTATTTTTAAGAGCCTGAACTATTGCAAGGTTATCCTGTTTTCATTCAGATTGTATTATCTTACCGAAAAACAAACATATTATAACATCAAATGGATGCGATATGCAATAATTATATTCACTTGGAGTCAAGTTCGTTTTCAATCATCATCATTCTCTGAAATAAGTTTTGTTCCTACCACTTTTCATAAATATGTTCTGAAATATGTAATTGCGGTATATGTGGTTGTATAAAAAGCATTCAGACAACGGAACGTTTTTTGACAACCACTATAAAAGTATTCTTCAATTGCCGGAATATTTTTTTGGGTATCTGAATCTGCGACTGCCCATAGATCGCTGTTTCCGTCCGTTAGTATCACTGAGTCTTCATCGCAGATAGAATCCGCCAACCACCTCTCCTAAAAAGGGTGAATTGAATGGTGAACCTGAAAGGGCCTTTGACAAAACAATTCTCACCGCAGAGCCACAGAGAACGCAGAGTTTATTCTTTAATTTGTTTTCCTTTGATCCACCAAAAATACCGGCGGACAGGAAGGAAGGAAAACAAATAACAACAAGCCTTACGGCAATATATACCTTTTTCTTTTTAGCGATTTAATATGTTTATCAACAGCAGGGTCATTAATATCAAGTTTTTTAGCAATCGCCCTGTAGCTTATTTTATTATCGGATTTAATAATCTCAATAATCTCATTTTGCCGGTCGGTGAGATTGATTGCCCCACCAATTGAGCCACCTTCATCAATATCCGTAAAATTTAGGTAGACAGGAAATTCTACCACAAAAAAGCTTCTATTTGAATCATCCGTATCAAAGAGTGGCTTGGGAGAACCGTTATCTTCCAGCGCCTTATAAATAATCGGGATACCGGTTCCTTTGCCCTCTGTCAACCCGAGCTCCTTTAAGAAACTTCCGGTTCGTCGTAAACCCAGGAATCGGTAATCCATTAGCCAGAGGGCCAATAAGTTGTTCTGCGTTTCCAGTAATCAGGATGGCGACGCAAATGCATTACGGCAATGATTTGAATTAACGATGAAGTGGGTTTGTAGATTATTGCATAAGGAAAGCGGGGAGCAAGGAGGCGCTGGAGTCTTCCAATTCAGCATAAACGTTGGGATGGACATCAATCTTGAGCATTGGCATTTTCGTACAATTTGTTTCGAACTTCTTCCCATGGAATACATTCAACAGCCCCGGAGTCTATTTCTTCTAAACGTTTTCCGATCTCTTTCTGCCACGCAAGTTCGACATCAAAGTCGGTTGTCTTCTCCAAACTTGAAATTAATTTTTCAGCAATACGTGCTCTTTCTCTTGCCGGCTGTTGAAGTGCTTGATCTATGATACTGTCAATAGTGTTTGCGCCCATCATATTTCCCCTCTCTTATTTATGAGACAGTTTATCAGAATATGAAAAAAATGTAAAGTTTAAGCCGACGTTGCTGCATATTCATTGCTAAAAACCCCTCTCCATACGCTTTATTTATTTTTAACCGAATAGGTCTGAATGACTGCCGATTCTAACAAGACAGAGTTCGCTTCCTTCGATTCTATAAATCAAAAGCCAGTCAGGCTCTATATTACATTCTCTACAGTCTTTTAATATGCCTTTTAACCTGTGGTCTTTACATTTTGCAGGTAATTTTTCTCCAGTTACTAACATCACGATTACTT
>JAUWMJ010000020.1 GCA_030613225.1 Desulfobacterales bacterium | reverse complement strand
AAATTATCGAATCAGGCATAGATTCATTTAAAATTGAAGGTAGAATGAAGTCAATCAACTATCTTGCATCAACTGTAAAAGTATACAGAGAAGCTATTGACAGCTATTATGCATCACCTGAAGATTATGAAACCAAAACCAGGTGGATTGAAGAACTTGCCTCAATAAACAACCGTGGCTATTGCACAGGCTTTTATTTTGGAGATCCTGATCAGATATTGCCAAATTATGCGAAACAAAAACCCCTGGAGGGGCATCTCTTCATTGGAAAAGTAATTGAAAAAGCAGGCCGATCCCTTTCATATATTGAGGTTAGAAACAAAATCTTCAAAGATGATGATGTCGAAGTCCTTGGAAAAAAAGGCCCGGTGGTCAAGGATAAAATAATAGATATTACTGATGCCGACGGCCAATCAATGCCTTTCGCCCAGCCTGGAAACAGGGTAACCGTCTTGTTAAATAACGAGTATTTTCCCAATGACTTGATAAGACGAATATCGGGCGCAACATGCTAAAAAGTACGGAATTTTGTACCCGTTCACGTCCATTCGGCACAAAAAGGTCGCATAATCTCCGTTTTGTATGCGTTCACAGGTGCTGCAGATGTGCGTGATCAGGGCGACCAGCTATAGTCTGCTATGCTGGTCGCCCTGATCGCGTGCAGATGCGGTGCCTGTGAACGCTTACGGAATTTTATTGTAAATCACCGATTAATAGTGTATAAGAAGGAGTGGCCTTCGGCCTTGAGGAGCAGCTCTTCGGGCTTTAAAGCTTTGAAAAAATTAGCCTCAAGCGATCCGTCTTCGCCTCTTGTCTCGGCGTAGCCAAAGGCGAAGTCTGATCGGCTACGCCGCGACAGGAAGCGCTCCTCGAACGTAGTGCTCCTCAAGCGAAGCGCTCAATTACAATATTGATAGTTATCGTAAACAAGGAGAAAATGATGTCAGATGGCCTGGATGTTATTATAATTGATGATGATCAAAGTGTATGCAAGATCATCGCAAGCATTATTAAGAGATTCTATACCTGGGGAAACATAGTGACTTTCAGCGATGTCGATGAAGCCATATCATACTGTCTTAATAGAGAGATCGGCGTTGCTATTTTTATTGTTGATGTTTTCCTTGGCGGGAAAAGCGGCTTTTTATTTCTCGATTCCATAGAAGAAAGATTTCCTACAGCCCATAAAGATTCCATCATTATCTCCGGAATGGCCAGTGATGATATTGTAAATATGTGCCTGGCCTCTGATGTTAATTACCTTCTGGAAAAACCTATTAAACCTTATGCATTGCAACTTGCAGTCAGGGCTATCACAGGGAAATATCTCGATTTTGCCAAGAAACTTATGCAGGATTCCGCTTTTGCCGAAAGTGTAGCAAGGTTATAGTACAAGATAATATAAACACGGATTTCACAAACATTTTATTTATACCACAACTCGGGTAAAACGGAAAAGAAAAAGATTTTCTGTAACATTTTATCTTTATGAAAAGCCGCATTCATGCAATTCGGTTTTAAGATGTGTCGAACTCAGGCACTTGTCCGCATCAGGATTGATTATTTTTAATTAAAAAAGGATTTCCTCGATATACTTTTCTTTCACCTATGAGCTATCAGCTCTTTTGCCCTCCAGCTTTTTTGTGGCATATAAGTTGCATGTATATCAATTCAAACGGAATGAAGTTTCTCTCCTTTTCTTCATTCCTGCCTCCTTAAAACCCTGCCACTACCCCCCGGCAGGGTTTTAATTTTTTACTTCAAAGTGTATGTGCCAAATTTTTGGCAAGATGTGTCAATTGGTTGGCGGATTTTCTGGATACTGGATACTGGTTGCTTGTTGCTTGTTGCTAAATGCTCAATGATAAATGTCAAAGGCAGAAGGCACAGAGGCAGAATGACCAATGATAAATGAAAAATTATCTGTTGTTCCTATACGGATACCAGTCCGCTTCTCTCAGTTTATCAACTTTAAATACGGCAATCTCGTTTGTTCCTGTATTAAAAACAATCTTTCTTCCTTTGCCTCCCCGGACATCTTCTGATTTTACACGTATCCGTTCCCTGATGAGAATTCTTTTTGCAGCTATAATGTTTTCCAGCCCAATGTCCTTTGTCGAAACCTTGCGGTTGTGTGCTCCGCTTAAAATCTGAGCTTCCAGGTTTTTTATTTTGGAACCGTCATGTATCATCATGCGGATTAGCGTAATAGTAACGACATTTTCTAAAAGTAGCTAAAGGTCGTGTCCGTTTTTACTGGACCATTACAATGTGCAAACATACTCTTATTGCCGGTGTTAGCATTACTTATGTTTTTTGTTAGTTTTAACAGTTGTAAGCCGCAATTTTTAAGACGGATGGAGTATGGCACTTTGACCGATTGAGCCAATTTCGTCAAGATAAACTCATCTGGAAGAAGTTCTAAAGATTCTGCCGGTTTTTTATTACATGCGTTCTCTTTTTTTCAATAGAACGCATATTAAAAAGCAGTTTTTCTTTTTCTGCTAAAGTCTTATTTAATTCGTTAAGGTCTGAAGCTAAAACCGCTTTCTTTTCTTTCTTAAAAACAGGAAGCAGGGATCGAAAAATTTCTATTTCGTCTTCAAGTAGTTCCAGTAATTCTTTTAATAATATATGGATCTCTAACCTTTAAACATGCATTTACAGCAGTTCATCAAGGATAGATTCTTTTAACATCTTGAACGCAATTTTTTTCCCGTCAATTCTATATGTTCCCTGATCGACCTGCTCTTTGAGCTTCGCTACTTTTTCCTCCCTGATATCGGGAAGTTCTTTTATAAGCTTTGTCGCTTCCTGTACCACTATTGCCTTGGGCGATAATACAACTTTATCCTCTTTAACCGTCTGGGACGAGCACTGTTTGGCTAAACCGTCTATCTTCCTGTTATCCTGAATATTATTAACATATTTCCGGATATTTAAAGAAGAATTGTTATCAGTTATTTTCATTGCCCCCCACGGTCACATCATTTAATGGGTTATCTCATTGAATTAATTAATCATTTGCTCATTCAATTTTCCGAAAATACAAAGCACGAAATACGAAACAAATTCGAATAACCAAAATCCTAAATTTAAAACGAATAATGTATTTCATGTTTTAATAAATTATTATACAAATTCCTGTATTGTTTTGGTTATTTGCTATTCGAATTTCGGTATTGTTTCGGATTTCGATATTCGAGTTTTGGATTTATTTTGATGTAATTTTAATATCGGCATAAATGACAAAACCTTTAGTTATTTTTTCACATTCTCATTTTGCTTATAGTCTTTACTTATGGCTCACGCAAAAATAACCTGACATTATGCACAGACTATATCGATGTTCTTTTGGGTGCGTCGGCTGTAAAGAGTACAATAAGGAAGATAGTTGGTATCATGTACGGAAGAAGGAGTTAATGTGGTGGCAAGGATGAAGCCGTGGTTAATATCAACGGAGGCATGTTATTTAAGACCATAATGAGGTTTGTCATTTTTAACCGTACAGTCTGATTCCAAGTCTCTTGAGAACTTGAGGGATTTACCATTTTTATCGAGTTTTCCTTTAGGAGTATTTCTTCTATCTTTGAGTTCTTTAATTTGATCATTGCTTATGTGACGACTGGCGGATTTAACGAGCCTGGCATCAACGGCAATACCTTCATTAATTGTTATGCCTTGCTTTTCAAATTAACGGAGGATTTCGCTGTTAATTTTCTCCACGGCTTCTTTGGATAATCTGCTTCTGAAGCGAGAGAATGTTAAATGATCAGGAGAGGGTTTGCTAAAGGAAAGTCGCAAGAACTTTTTAAAAGATAGCCGATCGTTTATATGGTTTTCCAGTTCAGGATCAGAATTGATGCCTTGTATGTTCAAAGTTCAGACCTCGTCATCAATCATCAAAAAATCGCGGCGAGCCCTTATGTGACGCAGGATTGCATAATAATTGGACACTGCCCTCAAGCTTCAGGTGTCGGGTGTCAGGTGTCAGTAGTAAAAAAGCGAGAGCCAGCCTGAAACCTGATCCGCCTCCGGCGGAACACCTGAAACCTATGCTCCGAAAAGGCTTCGCTACGCCCGATAATGTCCAAAAAAAAGACCTATTTTCCTATCATTTTACGAGGTCTGAAGTTAATGTATAATTTTATTAAGCTTTAAATACAGTTCAACTTCTCCTAATGGTACTCCGACTTTTTTGGATATTTTTTGCACGGCCAAACCTGTATCGGCCAGCCTGGATATTTCGTCATAGGGATCTGCAGAAATATCTCCCCGCACTTCATCCATTGCCTTTACATTTATAACCTTCTCTAGGAGATGGCCTTTCTCCATCATCATCATAAGATATTTTACTTTTTTAAGTTCTTCCTTTTCCATCAGTCTTTTGAATTTCCGTGGTTCCTTATCCAGACTTGTTTCAAATACATGCATTATATTAAATCCCACTTTTAACTCCTTTTTTTACCTGGCTTTTTTCTTTTAAAGATTGCACCTGTTCTTTCTTTGCGCTTACTTATCCTCCAGAGGCGAACAAGTGCCTGAGTTCGACACACCTTAAAACTTAGATTACCTGAATGCGGCTTTTCATAAAGCTAAAATGTTACTTTTTATTTAATACTGCTTTTACTCACTTAACTGCTAAACCTTTTCTACAGTTTCTTTAACCTAAGTTGAGCGATTTTTTGCGAAGAGTTGTGCCGAGATCTTGATGCATAAGGCTTTGCAAAAACCGCAGGCATACCCGTGGTTCTGTCGAGGATTTTTGCGAAGCCTTGATGCGCAAGAGATCGGTGCAAATCGAGTAAAAAATCGCTCAATTTAGGTTAAATATGGAGGTCTAGCAGCTTACGCTGTTTGCTTTCCATGCTTTCAGTATTTTCTACATGTTTTTCTTTTAAAGGTCCTTCTTTCTTTATATTTGTTTTTTCATCTCCAGGCATCCAGGCTTCCAGGCTTCCTTGCCTTTCAGCTTTTATATTATTCAACCAGCTTTATCCTTCTAAGTTTTGCTCTCAAACGGGTAATGGCTTTTGAATGAAGCTGAGATACCCTTGACTCTGTTATGCCTAATACCTTTCCTGTTTCCTTCATAGTAAGTTCATCCATGTAGTATAATGAAATTACCAGTTTTTCCTTTTTCGGCAATTCTTCGATAATTTTTGCAATAGCCGTTTTTACTTCTTTAATCCCTGTCAGATTTAGCGCATCTTCATCTTTGTTATTAATAAACATTTCCGACAGAGCTTCTCTTTTCTTATCAGAGGAATATCCCATCTCTTCAAGACTTATGATGGCTATATTCGAAATTTGTTTAATTTTGTAAAACTGTTCAAAGGTTACTCCCATTTCTTTTACAATTTCATGATCTTCAACATCTCCGCCTTTTTTTTGTTCGAGCTTTAAATAAGTTTTTTTCAGCTCTCTTACTTTTCTTCTGTTTGTTCTTGAAATATAGTCCCTTGACCTCAGCTCACTCAACACAGCACCTCTAATCCTGAATGCCGCATAAGTCATAAATTTATTATCCCTGGCAGGATCATATCGTTCTATGGCCTGTATTAAACCAATAACCCCAACATTTAATAAATCGTCAATTTCTACGCTTTGAGGAAGATAGACCGCTATTCTTTGAACAATTCGTTTTACATGAGGCAGATACTGCATTATTATCTGCTCCCTGCTTAAGCTATCATTCTTATTAAAATTGTTTTTTTGTTCTTTTGCCAGTTGCATAATATCTTATTTACAAATTATAGAGCACTTCGCTTGAGGAGCGTTTCACTTGAGGAGCGCTCCCTGGCGCAGCGTAGCCGAAGGCGAAGACGGATCATTTGAGGCTTTAAGTCCCGCATAGCGGGCCGCTCCTCAAAGCCCGAAGGCTGTTCCTCAAGGCCGAAGGCCGCTCCTCAAGTCCCGCAGGGACGCTCTTCAAGGCATTTTGGTCGCTCAACGGTTACTCGGCAAGATGCTTCCAGAATAAATTGGAAATTCCTTCTGTTGTTTTTGAGGTCTTCATATTTTTTACTTTTTTCGCTAACATACCAAAGCATTTGCTCGCCGGGCTATCCGGATATAATTCGAGTACAACCTGCTGCCGCCTTACACTCTTTGTAACCTTTTCATCAAACAAAACACATCCGAAATATTTAACCGAAATATTCAGGAATCTCTCAGCTACCAGGTTCAACTGCCTGTATATCTCTCTGCCCTCCTGATCACTTGCAGCCTGATTGACAAGCAATCTACAATGCTTTTCCGAATATTTCATAGAAAGTACTTTCATTAATGCATAGGCATCAGTCAGGGAAGTGGGCTCCGGGGAAACAACTACTAAAATTTCCTGAGCCGTAGCATTGAAATCCAGAACATTCGTCGAAATTCCAGCGGCAGTGTCTATTAACAAGACATCAAAAGAATCTATCAATAAATCAAGCTCTGTTAAAATTTGTATCTTCTTTTGTCTAGATAACTGGGTGAGTTCCTGGATACCCGAAGAAGCAGGAAGTATCTCTACATTTCCAGGACCTTTCAGGATTATTTCCTGTATGCTTTTTTCACCGGAAATTACATGTGACAGGTTATACTTCGGAGTCAGACCCAGCAACACATCCAGATTCCCAAGGCCAAGATCTGCGTCAAGCATAAGTACTTTTTCCCCAAGCCGGCTTAATGCAAGCCCGAGATTTGCAACAATATTTGTTTTCCCCACTCCTCCCTTACCACTTGTTATTGCAATTACTCTTGTTTCTTTTTTGTATTTTTTATCTGAATTTTTATGCTTTATAATATCAGCTTTCTCTCCTAATCTTTTGGAAAGATTAATAACTTTATTTTCTTTATCTTTCAGCCCCATTATGCGTATAGCTCCTTGAACAACCCTATTAATTTAATGTATCGGATTTTCTACAACTTTTTGGAATTATATTTCTTTTAGTGGCTGTTTTCCACGCTGAAAGTGTGGCCACATTAAATATTGAAATTTTGAATTTTGATTGATTGAATTACTTAAATCCAAAATCGAAAATGCAAAGAATTTCTTCATTCCACTATTCCAGCATGCCAATATTCCAATTGGGGCGAAGCCCAACTTGTTCCTTTGTAAAATAAACTAAAAAACAGTATTCATATGACCCGGTTTTAAGACGGATCATTGATATCAACAGCTTGCGATTCTTCTTTTTCTCATATCGTATTGCAGATACTCATATTTTTTTCCGGTTTAGGATTGCAATATCTGCATGGCTTAAATCTTTTTTCTTCCTGTATATAGCATTATGCATGTTTCGTGCCTTTATTGACGGAACTTGAAAATTTCAATAACGCCTTATTTTGATTGATAATAATATGAGGTTATTAATATTTTTTAAACGGCGATGATGCAGGGTGTTAGATTTTTGACGGTATGTGATAATTTATTGACGATAAGTCTTTGGGGATTGATTATTTGCGATTGAAAATTGATGATTAAAGGAGCGTTCGGCCTTGAGGAGCGCCACTGCGTGGCTTGAAGAGCAGCCCTTCGGGCTTTAGCGGCCTGACGGCCTTGAGGAGCGTCCCGCTATGCGGGACTTAAAGCCTCAAGCGAAGCGCTCTTTAAGCGAAGCGCTCCTCGAACGTAGTGTTCTTCAAGCGAAGCGCTCAGCTTTTTCTGCGAGTCATACGCCGGTCCGCATTCCTTTCAACCTGTAAACATAAGCCAGAACCTCTGCAACTGCCTGATAAAGTTCAGCAGGAATATAATCACCTATCTCAGTAATTTTAAAAAGCGTCCGGGAAAGGGGCTTATTTTCGACTATTGGAACATGATTTGCGCCACCAACAGCAATTATCCTGCTTTTCCGGGAATCCTGTTCAGGTATTATTTTTTTCTCTTCAAATATATAAGGCATAAGTATTTCATATGATGGTTTAATCTTTATGAATCTTTCTTTCCTTTTCAGGATCATTTCTTCTGATTCATCAGGATGAAGCGCAGGATCGTATCGTTTCTCCTTTTCTTCAAGAGCATTCTTTATTGATGAAACATTCAAATTTATTACAAACTCGTCATCCCTTGCAAGTTCAGGAGAAAATAAATAAAAGCACGCAATTCTAACATCCTGAAGCTGCTTTTCTGATAGATTTTCAATTAGTAACATGGTATTATATTTTTTAGTTTCTTATTTGGATATTTTGCGCTTGTTGTGGCAAAATATTTCTATTACACTTTGTGAAGCCCTTGTGTATATGATGCTGGATGCTCGTCTCTGGATACTGGCTCTTAAAAAATGCTCCTTATTTAATCCAGAATCGAGTATCTTGCCCTCTATGGCTCAAACGTTAATGCCAATGATATTTTCATTTCCGGTTCCGGTTTATCCGGATTAGGTTTATAGCTTTCATATTGTCATATTTCTTTTTTTGTCAGGAATAAACATACCAGCAATATTCCTGCCAGAATAACGGATCCTTTTTCGTGCAAACAATAAAGATAATTTTTGCCTGCCCTGTTAAATCTTTTTTTATTTAACCGGGGTTCGAGTTTAAGGCGAAGACCCCGGACTTTGAGCGGGGGAAGGCATGAATTTCAACCACTGGAATATATTGAATATTTCGAGGATAGGGCTAAAGCTTCACTAAAGTGCCGAAATTTGAGCCTGTCGAAGCAAGCGTAGATCCCGCTCATCGGGGACGCAGAAATCGGGCAAAAAGTGCTGTTTTGCAAAGGTTTCATACTATATGTATAGTCAGGTTCCTGCAAATCCACTATGCCTTTTTATCCCGCTGATTTTTAGCGGGGGTATATGAGCCTTGGAACGATGCCATCCGGCGCTTATTCAAAGACTTTTTACGAGAGCATCAACGCTAATCGAGCAACCCATTTTAAGGGTGGTTATTGATTTGAATATCTGCGTCTTTCAGAAAATCCTTCAGACCGTGAGGTGAAATGAAAAAAATCATGGTAACCGGATCCGTTGGGCAGATCGGGTCGGAATTGACAATGGTTTTACGGGAAAAGTATGGCAATGATAATGTTATTGCCACTGGTCATAAATCAAAACCAGGCGAGAAACTGCTTAATTCAGGGCCCTTTCAATTTATTAATTGTTCGGATATTAAAACGGTTGAGGAAGTTGTTAAGAAATATAATGTAAATACTATTTATCATCTGGCAGCTTTGCTTTCAGCCATGGCTGAAGAAAACCCCCAACTTGCCTGGGATGTTAATATAAACGGTCTTTATAATGTTTTAGAAGTAGCCCGCGAGCGTGACTGCGCTGTTTTTACTCCAAGTTCAATAGGAGCCTTTGGGCCAGGCACGCCTTTAGATAATACTCCGCAGGATACAATACAGCGTCCCAATACGATGTACGGTGTTACAAAGATGGCCGGCGAACTGCTTTGTGATTATTATTATAAAAGATTTGGCGTTGATACTCGCGGGCTGCGTTACCCTGGGATTATTTCTTACGAAACCCTGCCAGGCGGAGGTACAACCGATTATGCGGTGGAAATATTCTATGAAGCTATAAAAAACAAGAAATACACATGTTTTCTTAAACAAGGAACTTATCTTGATATGATGTATATGCCAGATGCGATAAATTCCGCAATTAATCTTATGGAAGCAGATCCTGCAAAACTCAAACACAGGAACGCTTTTAATGTTACGGCAATGAGTTTCGATCCCGAAGGCATTGCTGATGAAATTAAGAAAATCATTCCGGGTTTTACAATTGATTACAAAGTAGATCCAACAAGGCAGGCTATTGCCGAAAGTTGGCCGAACAATATGGATGACAGCGCTGCCCGTGAAGAATGGGGCTGGAAACCGGAATATAATCTTGAAGCAATGACAAAAGATATGATAGAAAAACTTACTATAAAACTGAAATAGGCAGGGAGTAACATTTTAGCTATTTGAAAAGCCGTCCAGCATTCAGATGTCTGAGTGCCGGACTCATTTGGGCATGGTCAGAGATAATTGGCTTTGCCTGAGTATAAGTTGCTGGATACTGGTTAAAAAACGAGTAACAAGCAACGAGTAACGAGTATCGAGCAACGAGCAACCAGTAACGGAATCTGAAGTTAGATACAGGAGGGGTAATATGTCATTACAAAAATTAAACAATGCCTTACAACTGGAATTGGACGGCCTTTATAAAACAGGAACTGCAAAAGGCAAAGAAATGGTTATTACCGGAGTAAAACCTGCAGAAGGTAATAAAGGTCCAAGATATTATGTTGAAGGCAAAGGAGATAAAGAGTTTCTGAAAATGAACGCAAACTCTTATCTGGGGATGTCGCTGCGAAAAGATGTAATAGAAGCGGAAGAAAAAGCCGCAAGGGAATTTGGCGTTGGCCCCGGCGCCGTTCGTTTCATAAGTGGCACGTATAAAGCGCACACAGTGTTAGAAGAGAAGCTGGCAAAATTCCACAATCGAGAAGCAGGCATGATATTTTCCTCGGCTTATGTGACAAGTTTGAGCGTTCTGTTTCCGCTTATAACAAAGGATACCGTGTTAATAAGTGATGAGCTGAATCATAACTGTATCATTATCGCTATCAGGCTTTCAAGACCGGCGGTCAAAGGCATATACAAGCACAACGATATGAATGACCTTGAGGCTAAAATTTTCGAAAATATCGGGAAAGGTAAAAGGGTTATTGCTGTTACAGATGGGATTTTCAGCATGAGAGGCGATAATGCTCCTTTGGATAAATTTGTAGAGATTTGCGAAAAGTATAATGATAAATTCGATGAGGGGATTATTTCCATAATAGACGATTCTCACGGTATCGGCGCTTTTGGAAAGACCGGAAGAGGAACGGAAGAATACTGCGGCACAAAAGTTGATATCGTTATCGGTACGCTGGGTAAGAGTTTTGGTGTTAACGGCGGATATGTTGTAGCCTCAAAACAAATTATTGACTACCTTCGTGAAAAAGCTCCCATGTACATTTACTCAAACCCTATTACAGTTTCAGAAGCTTCGGCCGCCCATAAGGCAATCGAAATTCTTGATAGCTCGGAAGGTCTAAAAATATTAAAGCATCTTCGTAATATGACAAAGAGATTTGAAGACGGCCTAAAAGAAGCAGGCTATGAAACTATTGAAGGTGAACATCCTGTAGTCCCTATAATGGTTCGGGATACAAATAAGACATCCGAACTGGTAAAATATTTGACTGAAAATGGTATATTAGCCACAGGATTAAATTTTCCTGTAGTTCCGAAAGGTGATGAAGAAATTAGAATCCAGATTTCCGCCGACCATACCAAATATGATATCGACTACGCTATTGGAGTATTGAAGAAATTTCAGGAGAAACAGTAGAGTAATAATTGGTGTTTAAACGAAAACACCTTGTTTTAACTTCCCTTCGGGCTTCCGCATCGTTGCTCACCAAAATCCCCTTTTGTACGGAAAATCCTGTAACTTTCGGTCAATTTTATTCTGTTGACCTGATTTTGCTGCTGTATTATGAAAATATTATGTATATTTCATGAATCTGATACGTTTAACTGAAAGCCTGTAGAACCCGATATCGGGTTAAGGCACAATGTTTTCAATTATACCTAAGTTGATCGACTTTTTGCGAAGATATGTGCTGAGATCTTGATGCATAAAGATTTGCAAAAACCGCAGGTGCCCCGCAGGAAATACCCTTGGGGTGCATACCTGTGGATACGTCGAGGATTTTTGCGAAGCCTTTATGCACAAGAGATCGGCGCAGATCGAGAAAAAACCGATCAATTTAGGTTAAAGCAACAGGAGGCTGTAAAAATGGCTGATAATCAGAATGATATCCCGAAAATTTCCACGTACAATACAAAAAAAGAGATATTTGAAGCGTTTAACATTTTAAAAAAAAGATTTGAAGAGCAGGCAAAAGCTGAGCTGAAACCTGAAAAGATTAAAAAAGAACGAGAAGAGAAGGAAATTGTAAAAATTGCCGATAAAGTTGCCTCAGAAAGCGCTATTAACAGAATAAATGATCTTAAAATCGAGATAGGTAATGAATTGTCGGATATTTCCGGGAAACTTGAGACGGAAACAAAGCAATATAACACAATCAACAATGCTATGAAAATTAAGGAAAAAGAACTTGAAGAGTTGTTTGAAATAGAAAAATCTGCTTTTGCGCTGGCAGCACTCATAGAAGCACAAAAGCTAAAGAAACTCGAATATGAGAATGAAATGATAAACCGCAAAAAGGAATTGGAAGATGCAATAGATAGTACAAAAATACGGTGGGAAAAAGAACAGCAGCAGCATGCAGCTTTTATTATGGAAAAGAAAAAGGAAGAAGAAAAGATAAGGAAGCGGGAAAAAGAAGAATATGAATATAGCTTTAATAGAGAAAAAGAACTCAAAAAAAGTAAAGTAAATGATGAAATAAGAGAGATTGAGAAAAAGCTTAAAGACAAAAAAGAAGAATTTGAAAAGCAGATGACCGAAAAAGAAGATGATCTGTTGCAGCGGGAAATAGCTGTCTCGGAACGAGAGAAAAAGGTGGATGATCTTCAAAAAAGAGTGGATGCATTTCCTGCAGAGATGGAAAGCCAGGTGAACAAAATGGTAAAGGTCGCCACTGATGCCTTAAAGGCGGAAGTAAAAAAGAATGAGGAATTGATTATAAAGGGTTATGAAGGGGAAAAGAACGTATTAATGACAAAAATCGAATCTTTGGACAAAGTTTTTATCGCTCAAAAGCGACAGATCGAAATACTATCCGGGCAGATTGACAGTGCTTACAGTAAAGTTCAGGATATTGCCGTTAAAGCTGTTTCGGGGGCGCAACACCATAATGCTCCGGCTGCAAACTCCAAATCAGTCTATGTTGAAAAGGAAAAATCCTGATACTTCTGAATAAACCTGATACTTCTGAATAAAATGGACCCGGGAGATTAACAGGTTTTTGGTAACTGCTCAGGTTGTCAGGTTCACGGCTCACACCCGCCTGCCGCCAGCGGGCAGGGTTCACGGTTAGTGACTTGGCGTATCGTAAGAATCGAATGAATTCTGTATTCGATTCGGAATCGAAACCTTCTCGAAAACCTTGAATCCATCAACCAGAGTAGTTACTATTTTTGTATGAATAGAAATTATAACTTGAAATTAATACGGGGAGTAAAGACAATTAACTCCCTTTTAACACATCAATCATTGTAAACACCTTTCCTGTTGCCCCTTCTTCTAATTTTTTAGACAGGTAAAGGACGGCATCAAGGGTGCCCTGGACATAGACATCCCTGCCGTTTACGTTATGGGTGAATTCAAAACGGACGGTTTTGTCGTTTGAAACAAGAGTGTACGTGTGCCAGCCATGTCCTGTCAGATACTTTTCGGGGATGCCCCAAACGGTTTTCTGGGTTTTAGGATCGCGTTCCTTTATTATATCGTTTTCAGAATAAGGGGTTCCCAGCGCATTAAAATACCTTGTCATTGCTTTAGCTGTTCCGCTTGTATCTGCTTTTCCTTTTTGATGGCTTTCCTTAATTGAAAGCGAGTATCCTTTGAAAAGATCCGGAAATGTTTTTGATGCATACTCCATCATGGCCTGGAATCCTACAATCTGTTTGGCCATATTCGGAGCAATGACAGCGGCTATTGACGATGAGTTTACGATTTCTTCAAGAAGCTTTCTATCACCGCCTGTTGTTCCCATAACGAAAGGAAGGACGGTTTTGCAGTAAAATTCGGCATTGCTGTTAACTGCTGTTGGATGTGTGTAATCGATGCTGATAAAAGATGTGTATTTTTCTATTATCTCACTCATCTCTTTTTCTCGCTGTTCAGGCCTGATTAGTTGTATGACGGATGATCCTATACTAAGGTCTGAAATTGTTATTTCAGGGCCGGTGAGTGAATGCAAAATAAGTTCGAACCTGTTGTCGGCCAGGACATGTTTTGCTACGACCTGTGCCATATTGCCGGGAATACCGTTTACCATTACTTTGATTGGGTTCATTTGAAATCTCCTTAAAGCTCTTTAATTTTATGTGATTTTAACTTTTGCCATATATTTTTTACTCAGGTTGTGAGGTTCAGGGTTCACATTTCAAGGTTGGGTGTATTCTGAGTGACATGATGGGCTCAGATAACTCATGGTTTATAAGTTTAACAGCTATCAACTCATCTGTTTAACCCTGAACCGTGAACCCCGGAACTTTGAACCTGAGTTACTATTTTTTTAACAATCGACATTAACTTTGGCAATTCAAGGCTGGAAAGAGAAAAAAGATTTTTCTTTAGCGTTTCAACAGCCTTCGGGATATATTTTTCAAAATAGGTTTTTCCCATTTTCCTGCTCAAATATCCAAAAGCTCCGAGTATCTGGAGGTTTCGCGTCAGGGCACAATATTTGAAACAGGTGCGAAATTTATCTGGATCAAAATTAACAAAAAATGAAAGTTTTTCAATGCAATATTCAATAAGTTGATCTTCAACAGGGTAGGGTAGACTTACATATGGATCAATAAGCAGAGATGCAAGATCATACTCGATTGGCCCCATACGCCCTCCCTGAAAATCGATAAAATAGTAATCCCCGTTTTTTACCATAATATTGCGCGATTGCAAGTCTCTGTGCATAAAACCATTAAATGACGATTCAAGCGCGTGGTCGGCCAGGAGTGAAAACTCATCTTTTAAATCTTCAAAATTTGAATTAATACCAAGGTATCCGGTTAAAAATGCTTCTATAAAATAGCGGCATTCCTTTTCCATTATAAGGTCTTTGTCATAAGTTTCAGACTGATATGTCCAGGACAAATCAAAACCGGTTGAACCGGAAACAGACATGTCAATAAAATGATTTATCACAGATTTGTAATGGAAAAAGATGCCCTCCGGGTTTTTTGCTTTTTGGACCAGTGTTTGAAGATTTACATCTCCTAAATCTTCAAGGAAAACCAGGCCTGAGAAGGTGTCGTACATATGTATCTTTGGCACAGGTATTCCTGCGTCATAAAGATGGCGGCCTATGGCAACAAATGAGTCAATTTCGCATGTTTCAGGAATTTTACTGATGCCATGATCTGCCATGATAAGCGATCTGTTTTTCGCAGTCAGCCGGTACCATTTTCTTTCAGACCCGTCTCCTTTCAATTTTGTTTGCTCAATTTTGTGCAGCATGTTTTCAGAAAATGCTTTTTTAAAAGCTTCAGGAGCCATCTTGTCAAAAACTGCTTCCCTATAACTTTTCACAGTCCCGATATCATGCCATAAGTCGTTTTCCGATATGAAAGCTTTAATTTTTTCACCCTTTGATATCATCTTTTTATATGCATCGATT
>JAUWMJ010000237.1 GCA_030613225.1 Desulfobacterales bacterium | reverse complement strand
GGAGTTTAATAACCGATTGTTTTTTTTTCGTTTCCAGTTCAAGCTTTTCTATTCTCCCGGCAAGTTGCACGTTTATTTTTTTCTGATATTTATACCTGCTTTGAGCATATGAAGCCTGTTTTTCGGCACTATGCAAGCTGGTTTCAAGTTTCATATATTTCATTTTTGAGACACAGCCGGAGCCAGAACCTAAGATTGATAAGCTGATCAAACACAAAACAATAAGCAATTGCTTTTTATGCATCGATATTTCCATACCCTAACCCGGATAAACCGGAACCTAATTGACTATTGAATATTGAAGATTGAATATTTGTGGATGTCGCTTCGCTCTGTCATTTTTTTAAAATTGACCCGCCGGAGGCGGACCTTAAATAGTCAATCTTCAATCAACAATCTTCAATCATTTGGAGACGGTGAAAATATTTCAATCCAATTTTTTTGACACCAAATGCAACAAAAATAACTTTTAAGGTACTAATACTTCTTGTCGATTATTGTGAACGTCTGAATCATTTTCTGGTAAGCTTGTGAATTTATTTTGAACATTCCAGGTGGTGATATGGCATAAAAAATTATTTCACATGCCATTTGATCACTGCATTTGTAATAAAAACTCTTTCTTAACAGCTTAAGATTATATGCGTCTATCTCCTCATAACAGGCAGGCATAAGGCATACGTCTTTTGACCGGCTATAAGTCCGGTAAGAATATTTCTTTATGCTGGATTTATTATCTGCCTCCTTTTTTTTCTTTTCAAGCTTTTTTATTAAGATGGTTCTTGCTTTGTCCCAGGACAAAACCAGCTTTTCCCAGGAAATTTCAAGCTTGCTGCAGGCGGCAAGAGTACGCCCCTTGCTCATTATTCCCAGTTGAGGTTTGGTATTGGTGAACATAAATTTTAAATTAGTTTTTTCCGAAGGAGGTATTTGTTCAAGAACCCACGGCGGGATTGGCGAAGAATTTACCCAGCCGTCAGGTATTTTAACCGAAAATCCGAATTCCGGGTTTATATAGATTCCCTTTTCTACCTTAGGTGGCTCAATGGTTGAGCATGATATGAATATTGCAATAATCCAGAAAGCCGGAAAATATTTTTTCATTACAACCTTTGATTTCAACAAATTTTTCCTCTTTCCGATCCGGAAGACACATGTAAAACCTGATGAATTGGTACAAAATCGAATTCATCAGATTTTAAGTTTTAGATGTTATGATAATGATATTATCTGTTTTAACAAGGGCTTAAAGCTTAAATCGGTCTTTTTACGAGTTCATCAAAGTAGTACGGTGATCAGGTTTTCATTCGGTCAAAAACTTCAGGATTGACAATATGGACAGGTTTATTCCCTTTAGCATATTCAATAAGCTGATCAGCAACACCTGTGCACATATTGTTCATCGCGTCATGGGTGAATGCGGCAATATGAGGTGTCATCACCACATTATCAAGCTCCAAAAGCGGCGAATTTGTCGGAGGCTCATTTTCAAAAACATCAAGTCCTGCACCTGCGATAACATTATCTTTCAGGGCATTATAAAGATCTATTTCTTTTACTATTTCACCCCTGGCAGCATTGATGAGCAGTGCCGTGGATTTCATGCTTTTCAAGGTCTTTTCATTAATCATTCCCCTATTTTCCTCAGTCAGCGGCAGGTGAAGGCTGACAATGTCAGAGACCTTCAGCAAATCATCAATCTCGATTTTTTCGATACCATGTTCGCTGGCAAACTTTTCAGGCCAGAAGGGGTCATATGCTACAACCTTCATCTGGAAACCTTTTGCTCTTAATGCTACGCACCGACCAATGGCGCCCAGTCCGATTAATCCTAAGGTTTTTTGCCAGATTTCAATACCCATGATTTTAGTATGTTCCCAGCGTTTATCCCGAAGACTCTGATCGCAAAAAACAATTTTTCTGGCCAGGCTTAAGATTAGGCCAAAAGTGTGGTCAGCCACAGCCTGGTTATTTGCTCCAGGTGTATTAAAAACAATTGCATTATGGCTGGAAGCCGCTTTTATATCCACAGTATCCAGCCCCACACCCATCTTGGCGACTGCTTTCAGACGAGGCGCCATATCCAGCATTGCATCATTAACAAGAAGATCGTTGCCGCACAGCACGGCATCCACATCCCTCAAGGCTTCAATGAATTTCGGATCATCGATACCGGAGCCTCGCATATCGATGATATTTATCCCTTCTTTTTTCAGTTTTTCCATAGGACCGCCGTCAAAAATACAAAACGGCCTTGCTTCGATCAGTGCAGTTATTTTTTTCATTTTTTAATTTTCTCCTTTAAAAAAGCCGCTTTAAAAGCTATAAACTCCTGTATAATTTTCCGGAGTAATTTTGTTTAATTCTTCTTTAACATTTTCATTAACATCAAGGGTTTTAATAAATTTTGTTATTTTTTTTTGATCAATGTGCTTATTGGTTCGGGTCAGGTCTTTCAATGCTTCAAAGGGTTCGGGGTAGCCCTCGCGACGCAAAACGGTTTGAATCGCTTCAGCAACAACCGCCCAGTTGCTTTGCAGATCATCGCGAATTATTTCTTCATTGAGTAATAATTTGCTGAAACCTTTTAAAAATGATTTCAGAGCAATTAATGTATGAGCAACAGGAACACCGATATTTCTTGTAACAGTAGAATCGGTCAGGTCCCTTTGCAGCCTTGAAACAGGCAGTTTTGCCGAAAGATGCTCAAACAGGGCATTAGCAATCCCCAGGTTGCCTTCTGAATTTTCAAAATCAATAGGATTTACTTTATGGGGCATGGCAGAAGATCCTACTTCCCCTTCTTTAAGTTTTTGTTTGAAATACTTCATGGAAATATAAGACCAGATATCCCGGTTTAAATCGATAAATATGGTATTGATCCGTTTAAGATTATCAAAAAATGCAGCCAGGTTATCATAGTGCTCAATTTGGGTTGTAACTTTTAAGCGTTCAAGTCCCAAAATATTTTTAATAAAATGATCTCCGAAAGAAATCCAGTCAATGTCGGGATAAGCAACCTGATGAGCGTTAAAATTACCTGTCGCACCGCCGAATTTAGCTGAAAAAGGAATCTGTTTTAAAAGAGCTGTCTGGTTTAATAACCGGTCAACGAAAACATAAACTTCTTTACCCAGACTTGTCGGAGATGCCGGCTGTCCATGGGTTCGGGCGAGCATGGGAATATTTTTCCAGGCAATGGCTTTTTTACCAAGCACATCTATCGCCTCATCCAGGACAGGTTTTAAAACATCAAAATATGCCTTTTTCAAAGAATATGGAATGGCTGTATTATTAATATCCTGTGATGTTAACCCAAAATGAATAAACTCTTTATATTGACTAAGCCCCAGTTCATCAAATTTTTCCTTAAGAAAATATTCTACGGCTTTAACATCATGATTAGTTATTTTCTCGATATCTTTAACTTTTATGCCATCATTATCGGAAAAATCTTTATAAACAGCCCGCAGAGATCCGGCTAAATCTTTATCAAAGGTTTCCAGTTGAGGAAGTGGTATGTCGCACAGGGCAATAAAATATTCTATTTCAACGAATAGACGATATTTTATCAAAGCGCTTTCAGAAAAGTAGTCGCTTAATTTCCCTGTAACCTTTTGATAACGGCCATCAACAGGTGAAATTGCTTTTAATGATGAAATGTCCATAAGATTAAACTGTGATGGCGTCGTATTATCCATCTGTGATACTTTTTACGAGACTGTCAAAGTGTAAGAATTAAGATTGATGGCGTCGTAAAAAGTCCCAATTCCGTCACTCCGGCGAAAGCCGAAGTCCAGAACCTATTGAAATGACTGGATTCCGGCTTTCGCCGGAATGACGAAAAAGGTATTTTCCGACTTTTTACGAGAGCATCAAGATTTAAAGTGAGTATAAACAAATGAGATTTGTGTGTCAAGCAGGGATGAATGGCGAAAAAAAAAGTATCCGTTCACGTCCATTCGGAACAAAAAGGTAGCACAATCTTCGTTTTGTAAGCGTTCACAGGTGCCGTAGATGTGCGTGTTCAGGGTGATCAGCTATAGTCTGCTATGCTGGTTGCCCTGAACGCGTGCAGGTGCGGTGCCTGTGAACGCTTATAAATAAAAATGGGGTCATCGTCTGATAACCCCATAAATTGTTTGTTATATTTTGAAAATCTGATTTTTTATTTTGTTTTTGAATGTTTTCCTGATGAATACCCGTCTGCATACCATCCGCCACCTTTCAACTCAAAGGTACACGCAGAAATAATTTTTTTTGCTTTCCGACGGCACTTTGGACACATGATCTCTTTTGTATTCATTCGAACCAGCTTTTCTGTTATTGTTCCATTCGGACACTCAAATTCATAAACCGGCATATCGCTTCCTCCTAAGTGTTCCCTTTCTTTTTATGCTGATAATATATTTATATTTTCCTGCATGTCAAGTTAATATTCAACTCAAGTCTTTATTTGACAACTTGCTTTTTATAACATGTACAAGGTCATCGTGGCCCAGCGCTTTTAAAGGCTCAAGCAACTCACGGTAGAATGGTTCACGATGTCTGATTGTGATACTAAAACCGGATAAAAGATCCGGTGAAACGTCATTTTCAACAAAGGCCTCTGTTTTGTCGAGAGCTCCAATTGCCAAGAGCCCAAGCATGGTTCGCACGCATTTTTCACACTTCCCACAGTTCATCCGATCCTGAACATTTGCCAGGCAAACCCTGATATTGTTAAGGGCAACATCCCAGTCAGCGACTATTCGCAGTTTGTCCAACCTGGACAGAGAAAGATCTCTATGCCTGATTCTCATATCAAAACTGGAATACTCAGGATCCAGCATGGGGTGTGACCCGCAGGGAACTAAATTGGGGATATCATAAGATGAGGCAATATATACCAATTCCAGCCTGGATGCAAAGGTGTGAGCCACAGATGCGAGCACGGCCCCGAAAAATTTTTCCAGCCAAAGTTCCCGTTCGTCACACAAATGTCTTATGTTTGTGTATATGGGAATCAGATTGACATTTGCGTCTTCTACCACCCGGGACATTGCAGTTTTAGCCCGTTCAAATACGTGGTATTTCATTCCCCTTTGTACGACACCCCCGATATCAAATCCGTGAACAAAGAGACAATCCTTAACGGCACCGGGATGCATTTCAGGATAGGTGAGTTTGTTTGCCCTCAATGCCGCAAGAGAATCTATTCCACCAGACAAAAAAAGGCCTGCCTGCCGTTGTTTTTCCCTGTATTGCACAGAAGAACTTGTCTTCGCCTCGATGGACAAAGGGTGTAAGTGCCCACCCGACCATTCCTTTATAAGGGACATGACCGTTTCAAGACCCTCTTTCAGGCCGGGGCATATCGAAGCGTCCAGAACAATACGCTTTTCACCAAAATGCATGGCAGGAATGAGGCAGCCCACAAGAAACGCATGTGGATTGCACGAAATATCTGCAATAAAAGGTGCTTCGGTTTCAATATATATATCTTTTTGAGGCTGATCGCAATCCTCCCAGATTACGGTTGCAGCCACACGCACCCGTTCTCCGTTCTTTATTGATTTGATATTCGATATTTGCATGTGGGTTTTTTAAATATTCACTT
>JAUWMJ010000299.1 GCA_030613225.1 Desulfobacterales bacterium | reverse complement strand
TCTTTCAAACCATAAAGGAGAGACTTAAGTAAAGACATATTAAACCCCTCAATAAAAATACAAGTGCAAGAAATTGAAACCTGAATCGGCATAATACTTTAACAGGGTGAATTCAACTTCAAAGTGCACCACATAAAATTATAATAACCGTTCACGGGTTCAGAGGTTCAGGGTTCAGAGGTTGCCATCGTTCCCATGCTTCGCTGTGGGAACGTACAACCGGCGCTTAAGCGCCGGAATGAGTGGAAAGGCAACCCTGAACCTTTGAACGTTGAACCCGTGAACGGTTACAAATTATAGTTGGACATGATGTGTATTCCGGTGGTGTGAGGAAGAGCAACCAACCCACACACAGAAGGAGCACACCATGTCTTATTCACACTTAACACTTCAGGAGTGTTATGTCATCTATCATTTAGTTCTTTACGGTTTGAGCTATTAAGAAATTGGCCGACGACTCAATCGGCACCGTACAACCAAAACCCGGGAGGTCAAAAAGAAAAATAAGGGGTCGTGTCTTGAAGAGTAAATAACGGGCATAAATTTTCATAGGACGTACTTTGGGACGCCCTTTTGTTTTAAGGTTTTACCGGTGATCTATGACTCCTAACACTTGCGCAACACGATCAACAACTGTATCAAAATCGTACCCCCTGCTGCTGACACTATGTCGGATTTATGACGATAATGATGTATTGATGAATGGTATTCCGGCACCCCAGTTCTTGTTAACACGAAATTAAAGCAATGTCTTTCGAGCAAGCTCAAGAGCACGTTTTTCATTAACGATTCCTGCGTATTTTATTTTCGATTTCAGACAGTCATTTTTATCTACTGAATTACATATAATTTCAATTATATGAGCAGGATTTAACCTGGGATTTATAAAGCTGATTTTTGCAGCAATACGGGTTACAAATGGGGTTGCCTGTGATGTTCCCGTTTTTGCTCCCAGGCCGGCTTCCGGCTCTAAGGAGATGATATTTTCTCCTTTTGCAGTTACGTCTACAGAAACTTTCCCATAGCCGGAGAAAGCAGAAAGTTTGCCATTATCATCAACCGAGGCAACAACAATCATATTGGGATGGTTCAATGCGGCCAGGGAAGGTGTTTTATCAATATTCAAAGGTTTATTTCCGGCGGCAACTACAAAAAGCATATCAGGATGGTTTTTGATTGCCTTATCCAGGTATTTATAGTCTTCTTTGTTATCAAACGTTACACTTATATTGACAATGTATGATCCTTTTTGATGGGCAAATTCTATGGCATCATAATCCTTTTTTGCTTTTTTCACCGGGCGACGTATAGGAAGTATGGCAATGTCATCTGACCCATGTGTTACAATTCCGGCAATATGTGTTCCGTGATTGATAGATCCTAAAATACCCGACTCGAAATTATCATAATCATACGGCTCGTTGTCGTCTTCCTCAAAATCCCAACCAATTGAAATGTTCTTTAGCATATTTATGTTTTCATTGATTTTTATATCCAGTTCTGAAATTTTTTCTGTATATTCTGATAGATTTGACTTTTCTTTTAGTTTAGTTCTTTCTTTAGTCAGTTTGACAACAAGGTCTTTTGCTTTTTGGATTGCAGGCCCCAGCAACTGCCTGGCTTTTCTTGAAGGACGAGGGATTTTATAAGCTATTTCAGGATGATTATAATCTACTCCGGAATCAAGAATCGTCACAAGGGTTCTGTCTACACGCCTGGAAACCTGAAGAATCTCTTCAAGAGGTCTTTCAGTGTTTTCACGTGTGGCGTAAATTTCCTCCAAGGGCATTACCCTGCGGTTAGCATAAACCATCTTTGTAAGATTACCACTTTCATCTAAAGACTTTTGCCTCCAGAGTAAATTCCGCTCATTATAATCCCAGATTTTTGCTCTTATCAGATTGCGCTGGCCATCCAGCCATGCCTGGAAAAATATCATTTCTTCATTATTGCAGGCCTGGATATACGTCCCGCCAGGATTATTATGATCATTGTAAAAAGTTTCCATCTTTATTATTGATGGAAAAGATTTCTTAAATCTAATGGTTAATCTTTCCCAGTAACTACCGTCATTTTCAGGCTCATTTCTATAAAAGCTAATGTGTTTGACTTTTTTCCCTGTTATTTTTTCAACAAATACTTCTATTGAGCTTCTCTGTGCTTTATTTTCGTTATGCAAAATCCTTTTGCTCAGGCCATAGTATTTAAACCATTTTCCGGCATTTTTCTTAAGGCTTTCTTCAGGACTCCCTTTAAAATGTCTGGTATCTGGCAAATGAGAGAGAAATTTATTTGTATCACAATAAGCACCATTAAATAAAAATAATGAAATAAATATCATTAATTGTAATGCTATATTTAAATTTCTCACCAAATTTCTCACCAATTATCTCATGCTTGAACATCAAACTTCTAAATTTAAAGGCTCCCTTGCCTTTTCTTCATATCGGCATGTTTGAAAAAAGCATGAGATCTATTTTGTCTTTCCCCGTTATGATATGTCTTGTCGGCTGGACGGATTGAGGCTCAGAAAAACTTACCTGCTATATAAATTCAGACCTCGTTATTCACCTTACAAAAATGACCGGAGACCTTGATATACCATGGAATCGCAAAATAATTGGACACCAGGCCGGTCTGGGTTATAAGGTTCAGGGTTCCCGGTTCAAGGTTAAGTGCTTAACGCTTTTTTTCTTAACTATTGATTCCTTTGGGTTAATGTGATGGCGGATAACCTCTGAACCTTTGAACTGTGAACCTTTCAACCAAAAGCATAGACTGGAAACGGAGCTTTTTGTCCAAAATATTGCACCATGATACGCTATAATCTACGAGGTCTGTATATTGTACAAATAGCTTATATTACATTTTGTTAATTTTGAAAACTTTAAACCTGAAGGGATGTCCTGGTAGGTCTCGCTACGAAATTTGTGGAAATAATTTAAGGATTTCGGAGTTGGAGCAGGTTTTATGGAAAAAAATAATCTTTTAATATATAAAATAACTTGTGGGCTGCGAACAAAATGATCGGAATGACTATTACAATGACGGCAACTATTATATTCATGATTATAAAAGGTTTATTTTTAATACGCACCTTAACTTTCGATTCTTCCGCGAGAAGCAGTTTTGAAGCTGATATAATATGAGATCCCGTTTCATTAAAATTTTCACTGTTTACCGAAGCCTTTGCCTGATCCAACAGGTTCTGTAACCGTTTTTTAATGTTGGTTTTGGCATATTTAATGAATTGTGGGTTATTAATACGTGAATGTAATTGTGATATTTTTTTCTGCATTATGTCATATTTATTCTCATCTTTAGCAGCAGTACGGCTATCCTTATCCGGCATCTTTTCCGTTGTTTGCATATCAGACTTTTTAGGAGCGGTGCTGTAATCCATTACATTCGTTTTCAAAAAGTTTGCGACTTTTAACAGCGTGGTCTTTTCCGGAGGTACAATCTGCTTTATGACGGGAATAACTGTTTCCCTAAACGAATCGACAGGGGTAGACATCTTTTTTTGAAGTCTTTCCAGATGACTGAATATTGCTTTGCTCATTACTTTACAATCAGCATACCTTTTTGTCTTATCTTTATTCAAAGATTTGGAAAGGATTTTATATGAACCATCTGCCAGACCGGGTATCTGTTCTTTGAAATTCGGCAAAGGACACTTGCGAATTTTATATATTAAGTCCGCCAGGTCGTTGCCCTGGAATGGCAATTTATTGCTTAGAAGGTTAAAGAGTGTAACTCCCAGCGACCAAATATCAGATTCCGGGCCGACATCAGAGGAAAATGTCTGTTCCGGCGACATAAAAAACGGTGTTCCCATAATCATTCCTGTTACAGTCTTTTCCATCCTTTGATTTTGCCTGTTATCGAATGCTTTTGCGAGTCCAAGATCCATGACTTTAACTTTGCCTTCCCGGGAAATCATAATGTTATCGGGTTTAATATCGCGGTGGACGATGCCCATTGCGTGCGCTTCAGCCAACCCTTCGGCCGCTTCTTTTAGTATTTCAAAGGCTTGATACTCGTGCAGCTTCCCAATGCGTTTGAGACGTTCAGCAGCGGTTTCTCCATCAACAAATTCCATAATGAGGTAGTTAATCCCGCGCTGTATTTTAACATCAAAAACATGGACAAGATTCTGGTGAATGATTCCGGCTGCGGTTTGCGCTTCGCGAATAAAGCGGTTGGTAAAAGTCGTCCGGGCATCTGATTCCATCTGTTCTGGCGGTGTCATAATTTTAACCGCAACATCAATATTTAGTCGAAGATGCCGTCCCTTATATATAGCGCCCATATTGCCCTTTTTAAGCTTGGCATATATCTAGACCGGTTCGAGAATTTTATAGTTATCAAAGACGGGTACGTCGACTAATAAGGGATCCTGAACGAGTGTGTAATTTTTTCTCATGTTTACAAGGGATGTTCTTTTTAGGTCTGACAATCAGGAAAATAAATTTTTATCAATAGCCTTTTCGCGGGCAGCTTCACGGGTTATTTGATCTTTACCTATAAGTTGTTTAAGATGCTGGTCCATGCTCTGCATTCCCACGGATGTTCCGGTCTGAATAATAGAACTTATCTGCGATATCTTTCCCTCTCTTATCATGCTGGCAAGGGCCGAAGAACCTATAAGGATTTCAACGGCCGCACATCGC
>JAUWMJ010000316.1 GCA_030613225.1 Desulfobacterales bacterium | reverse complement strand
AAAAAAAGCGCTAAGCACTTAACCTTGAACCGGGAACCCTGAACCTTATAACCCAGACCGGCCTGGTGTCCAATTATTTTGCGATTCCATGGTATATCAAGGTCTCCGGTCATTTTTGTAAGGTGAATAACGAGGTCTGTATTATGTTTGCTAATTTTATTTATTTCATTATTGTACTTCTCATTTATATAACTTATCAGCCTCCGGAAAAAACATATTTCGGCCCCTTTGAAACTTTATTTTTCTTTCTTTGCCTTATTTTTATATTTGCTTCCCTTACCCGTCTTCAATTTCATAAACTCGAAAAACAGATTTCAAAAAAAACCTTTTCTTTCCTGGTTTATAAATTCGATGCAATAATGGCCCGACAGTCCATAGCTTCAATCCTGCTTTTCGGCATTAATATTTACGGTCTTAACCTTCCTTCCTTTTTTATAAATCTGCCTGTTTTTTCAACAATTCCCACATTTCTTGCACTTTTTTTTCTTGGAATATTTATTTTCTATCTTTCCATTATTTGGGCTTTTGCTCATAAATCCTACAGGCTGCTCTACAAAACCGACGATTCCCTGCAGTCATATGTGTGGTCAAACATCACATTTTCAATTCCTGTACTCCTGCCATGGCTTTTATTATCCGGAATATCGGATTTTATTAATTCATTGCCATTCGAGCTTCCTAAACATCTTCTTGCAACCACCGAAGGCCAGATTATCTATTTCCTCATATTCCTTTTTGTTGTTGCCATAATCGGCCCTGTTATTATCCAGAAATTCTGGAGATGCAAACCTCTTGAAAAAGGGATTGATCGAAGTCGTATCGAATTTCTGTGTAAAAAAGCCGACTTAAAATATGCCAATATTTTATATTGGCCGGCATTCGGAAGCAGAATGATCACCGCAGGTGTTATGGGACTTATTAAAAGATTCCGTTACATTCTGGTTACCAATGCTCTCCTTGATTTTCTTGAACCTGATGAAATTGATGCCGTAATTGCTCATGAAATCGGACATATAAAAAGAAAGCACCTTATATTCTATCTTGTTTTTTTTACAGGTTACATGCTTTTATCATATGCTACTTATGACCTGATTATCTATTTGATCATTTTTTCGGAACCTGTACTAAAGCTTATAACCGGCATGGGCCTTAGCCGGACTACGACAATCTCAACCATGTTCAGCATAGCTGAGATCTGTATTTTTCTAATCTATTTCCGTTATGTTTTCGGTTATTTTATGCGTAATTTCGAACGCCAGGCCGACTGCTATGTATATACACTGTTTGACAGTGCAAAACCATTAATTTCAACATTTGAAAAGATTACCGCAACAAGCGGACAGTCTCCGGACAGACCAAACTGGCACCATTTCAGCATCAGAGAACGTATAGAATATCTTAATAAGTGTGAAGCAGATAAAATTTACATTTCCCGCCATGACAGGAAGGTACGAAAAAGCATAGCAGTCTATTTTGCAGCAATTGTATTAGTAGGAATCATCGGCTACAGCCTTAATTTTGGTGCAGCAGGAAAGCAGCTTAGCAATCATTTTATTGAAAAAATTATATACAGAGAACTCGAAAAATCACCGGATGACCCAAATCTTTACCAGACCCTTGGTGATATTTATTATAATGCAAAAAACTATGACGGAGTAAAACAGGCATACGAAAAAGCGCTAACCCTTAATCCGGATAATCCGCATGTTTTAAA
Organism: Desulfobacterales bacterium; assembly: GCA_030613225.1. Next base: position 2,671 of record JAUWMJ010000316.1, on the reverse strand, counting down.
TAATCTTGCATGGCTTTATGCAACATGTGACGACTTAAGTTATCGCAACTCCATAAGGGCTTTAGAACTCTCAAAAAAAGCCGTAACCTTGCTTAAAGCACCGCATATTTTAGATACACTTGCCGAATGTTATTTTGTTAACGGAAAGTATGAAAAAGCAATTGCAGCGGAACTTCGTGCCCTTGAACTGGGCAAAAGCAACCGTTCTCATTATAAGAAACAACTGGAAAAATTCAGGAAAGCAGCGGAATAAATTACTCCGCAATTTATTAGCTCGTAGCTCACAGCTGATAGCTCATAGAAAAAGGATTGAATCCTTCAGACTATCAGCTATGAGCTATGAGCCATCAACTATTTAATACACACCCTTCTAACCTGCAAAAGATCACAGTTTCCGGCTAAGATCTTTTCTATGCCGTCCTGTTTGAGGGTTGTCATTTCGTCCTTAATAGCCTGTCCCCTGATATTTTCCATGGGTGCCTTGGATTGAATCAATTTTTTCATTTCGTCAGTTCCCATCAGCAATTCATGAATGGCCATTCTTCCTGCATAACCTGTATTGTTGCAGGCATCGCAGCCATCAGGTTTATACATAGTCAATTTTTCGGAAAAAGGAATTTTTACATTTTTTGCAAATTCTTTCGGTCCGTATTCACGAACCAGTTCATTATATTCTTCTTTTACCGGACTGTAAGACTTCTTGCACTTCTTGCATGTCGTACGAACAAGTCGCTGTGCCAGAATACACAAAATCGCGTCTGCAAAGTTAAATGGATCCATTCCCATGTCCAGTAACCTGGTGATACTCTCCGGCGCACTGTTCGTATGAAGTGTTGAAAATACAAGGTGCCCTGTTAATGAGGCTTCTATACCAATGGAGGTAGTTTCCTTGTCACGCATTTCCCCTACCATTATAACATCCGGATCTGCTCTTAGAAAAGCCCGCATTGCAGCGGCAAAATCGAATCCGATCTTCGGCTTCACCTGGACTTGCCTGAGCCCTCTTTGCGTAATTTCAACCGGATCTTCCGCAGTCCAGATTTTTGTATCGGATTTGTTGATGTACCCAAGCGCTGAATGGAGTGTTGTTGTTTTACCTGAGCCTGTTGGGCCGCACACAAAAATAATACCGTATGGTTTAGTGATAACACTTATAAAGTTCTCGTAGTTACTTTTTGAAAAACCCATTTTGTTTAGAGGTATCGGTTCTCCTGCTGTAAGAATTCTCATTACAACATCTTCGAGCCCGCCCTGAGTCGGAACAGTTGCCACTCTTAGTTCGATATTTTTGCCGCCATATTTATTAAATTTTATCTTTCCGTCCTGAGGCTTACGACGCTCTGCAATATCAAGGTCGGACATTATTTTTATTCGTGATATAATTGCATTTCTATAGTTATAGGGAATTGTCTGGTAAACCATGCAGCTGCCGTCAATTCTTATGCGGACTTCAGTTTTTTGGTTTCCAGGATAGGGTTCTATATGAATATCAGAAGCACCTCGTTCATACGCATCAAGAATAATCTTGTTCACAAGTTGAACGACAGCGCTGTTTTGATCATCAACGCCGGATTCCGCTTCCTCTATTTCCGCCTCTTCTTCCTGTAATTGTGACATTATATCCTCAATTCCTGCTATTTCTTTTTCATCATGTGTAAATAGCTTGATGAAATCGAGTACATCCTGTTTTAATGCAACCTGAAAACTAATTTTTTTACCTGGAAAAAGAGTTTTTATTTCGCCAACCTTTTGAAGATCCTGTGGATCATCAATAATAATTACTATCTTTCCATCTTCAAAACGTAGTGGAACCCAGACATTGTTTTGCATGAAAGGCACTTTCAAACCTGTTAGAAGCTCACCGGGAATCACCGCTGTTTTATTATACTCAACAAAAGGAAGATTATAAAATTTGCTTAATGATTGACCGATCTCTTTTTTCGGGATTTTCATTTCCTTCATTAATACTACTTCTACCGGTTGATTTCTCAGCCTGGCGTCTTCAATTGCTTTGCTCAGTTCTTTTTGTGTCAGAATATGGTTTTCAAGCAGATAGTCAAATTTGCCTGATTTAATTTTAGCTATTCGTTTTTGGTTAAAAAGTGCGATAGCAAGAATTTTTGCCATTTCCCCTACAGAAATTTCGTCAATTTTGGTGAAAAAATCGCTGTTTTTTCTGTTGATCAATTGTATTACACCAAGCATATATTTTTTAAAAATAATAGGAACGGCAAGTACTTGTTTTGTAGTAAAACCTGTTTTTTTATCCCAGCTCTTATCGAATTTCAAATCCGGATCAATAGAAGCAAGCTCTCTATTGTCATAAACATTTTTAATGTTTATAAGTTTTTGTTTTAAAGCACAACACCCCGCGATACTGCTTGTAGATGCCGGAATACGAATCTCTTCTACTTCAGTTCCTGATTTCAACCTTGAAAAAAGCTCTCTTTTTTTCCCATCAACCACAAAAACAGTTATTCTTTCAGCCTTAAAAAGTGAAGTTATTTCTTCTTTCAGATTTATCAGAATTTCATCTAAATCCGTAGCTGCGTATATTTTATTGCAGATATCCTGCAGTTTTGTTCTATACTCCACTTCAGATTTAAGATTCTGTACACTGGTTTTGCCAAAATCCGATTTATTAGAATTTTTAAACATAGTAACACCACCC
>JAUWMJ010000148.1 GCA_030613225.1 Desulfobacterales bacterium | reverse complement strand
TTTTTGGACATTATCGGGCGTAGTGAAGCCTTTTCGGAGCATAGGTTTCAGGTGTCGGGTGTCAGGTTTCAGGCTGGCTCTCGCTTTTTTACTACTGACACCTGACACCCGACACCTGAAGCTTGAGTGCAGTGTCAAATTATTATGCAATTCTGCGTCACATAAGGGCTCGCCGCGATTTTTTAATGATTGATGACGAGGTCTGATCTTACATGCCATCAAGCTATTACTTTTTACAAAATTGGGGTGCGAAACTTGAGTGATAATTTAAGGAGAGGCATACAATAGGTTGAGACCTTTGAAAAATGGTAATTTTTGTTCGAGTTCAAGTCGAAGATCCCGGACTTTGAGCGGGGGAAGGTGATCCGCCTCAGGCGGACAACCGGAGGAATATATTGAATATTTCGAGGATTGAAATTTGAGCCTGACGCAGAAATCGGGCAAAAACTGTTGTTTTGCAAAGGTCTCTCATAATTGACATATCATTATCCTAACCCGGATAAGCCGGAAAATCATAAAAAACAACTGTCAACTGTAAAACGGGTGGTTTGATGAAGATCCCTCGAAGGGGGCTAAAAGGTTATGAACGCCAAACATCGAACGCTTGTCTCGGCGTAGCCTTGGCGAAGTTGGATCCAACACGTGTCTTGGCGTAGCATTTGCGAAGCCAGATCCAACGTCCAACGTCGAATTTTGAATAAGGTATTCTGCCAATTTATAAACCGGCGGAGCACTTCGGTCCTTCAACATAAACTCACCGATTTCATCAGTTAACCTTGAACCGTGAACCATGGAACTTTGAACCTGAGCAGTTACCAGATATTAAAAATTAAAATTCAGTGTCTCTCCGTGAAACTCCGTGGTAAATCTAAAATATTACTATAAAATCAAAAATAATTGTCAGCACTGTCGAGGAGTTCCTGCGCCTCTTGCCGGGCTAAAGTGTTAATAAGAGTGTAGCCGGTTGCGTTGGGATCGGCTTTTAAGACTTCATGTAACAGCCGGTCATGCAGCTTTCTGTCAAACATCAGGCGGGCGTATTGCTTAGCGAAGGTTACTTTCACCATCAGGTTCCTGCCACCTGAAATTTCAATGGCCCGCTCAAAATGCTTACGTCCCTCCTCAGCCCGACCTCCCAGTGCCGGCGGGAGCAATGTTGAAAATACACCCAGATAAAAATGTGCACCGCCATCTTCGTACAACTCGTCTAACTCAACCACACGCTTCATAATTGCTTCAACACGCGAAAGTTCGGCAATAGCAATTAAACTGTCCTTGTGTGCCTGAATCCAGCCAGCCCAGGCTTCTCCAAGAGAGTATAATACCGGCACATCCTTAACGTTCATTCCTGCTATGATATCTACAAAGGCCTGGTACCTGCTGCTGCGCATTGAACAGGTCTGAGGCCTGCGCACGCAAACAGCGCGGAATGCGTAGCTTAACGCTTTATCGGACAGTTTTTTTGCTCTTACCTTATCTTTAATAAAAACAGTGTTATAAGCAGTATATAACTTTGCAGCCGAACAAAGCAATGAAACATTGTCAGGCTCTCCCTGTATCAGGCCGTCAACCATCAAAAGGTAAGCAGGCCCACCTGATTCAACTGTTGCCGGGTCATCACTATTAAGAATGGCTGCAGACAGATTGCTGACAAGATCGCCGGTAGCTTTTGAAATAATAAAAGAGCAGCCGGCAATAGCTAAGATACCCGGCAAAATTAGTAATAGCTTTATAACGGTATGAAGGATTGCCAATCGTGTGCTGATATTATTTCTGCCGTCAGGTATGAAATTTAATTTCAACATTTTTATTCTATCAAATAAAACCTGGTCCTATAGGCCAGGTCAGAGATAAACGGCTATGCCGAATTGATTAGCCCATGTTACGAGTTACGGGTTGCGTGTTGCGAGGTGTTAATCGGAAATAATCCCTTTTTTATAACCCGTACCCCGAAACCCGAAACCCGTACCCCGTACCCCGCAACTCGCAACGTGTGGCGTTTACGATGGAACCCCTTACAGGGGTAATCAAGGCCGAGCCCGTTGGACTCGGATATTTACTTAACATCTGCCTATTTATCACCCAGCACCTCTTTTAACTTTATTGCCATCTCTGAGATTGAAAACGGTTTTTGAATAAAGCCCTGAGCTTTTATTTTCATATCATCAGTAATGTCTTCAACCATATATCCGGTTGAAACAACAACTTTTATGTTCGGCCGAAGTTCCTGAATCCTCTGGCACACCTTGTCACCCACAATATCAGGTAAACCGATATCAAGGATAGCCAGGTCAATGTCTTCGCCTGCAGTCTCTACAATGCTGATTGCCTCCATGCCGGTATTCGCCGTTAAAACCTTGTAGCCAAGATGTTCCAGGGCCAAACGGCTTGTATCCAAGACTTCTTTTTCATCATCTATAATAAGTATTGTCCCTTCACCTTTTGAAATTTCAGCTATTTCTTTTTCCTCTCTTAATAAAACTTCTTCAGTGTTAGCAGAGACAGGCAGGTAAATATTTACGACAGCACCTTTACCCGGTTCGGAATCAATTTCGATCCAGCCGCCATGGTTAATAATAATGCCATATGATGCAGCCATGCCAAGGCCGCGTCCCTGAAGCTTTGTGGAATAAAACGGTTCAAAAATTCTTTCCTTTGTTTCCCTGTCAAAACCTTTGCCGTCATCTTCTACTGTGAGCTGGACATACTGTCCGACTTTAAGACCGGGATGCCCCATGGCGTATTTGTCATCAACGTCTTTCTTTTGAAGTGCAACCCGAATAGTACCCGATTCTTCCATAGCTTCTGATGCATTGCTCATAACAGCAGAAAAAACCATTTGTAATTGAGTTGGATCAGCTTTAATAATCGGAATGTCCTTTTTTAGATCCATAACCACTTTTACTGATTGATTCATGCTGTGTTTGATTAAAGGGAGTGTTTCTTCCACAAGGTCGCTTACTGATAAGAATCTTTCCTGGTACTTTCCACCTCTTGCATAGGCCAGCAACTGACTGGTCAAACGGGTCATGCGGCGGGTTAAACCAAATAAACGCTCACCAAATATTTTGATTTTATTATCGCCTTCATATTCCATCTGCAGAAGTTCTGTATTGCCGGTTATCCCACTTAAAATGTTATTAAACTGATGAGCAATTCCGCCTGCTAAGGTGCTGATTGCATCCATCTTTTTTGCCTGCTGGAGCTGTGTTTGAAGCTGCTTTTGTTTTGTAATATTAAGGACTGTTATGATTGCGCCCTTTGAAAAAGGCGCTATTCTTATATAAAGAAAATTGCCATTATATTCTTGTTCGGGGAACTCTTTGGATATATTAGACTTGATGCACTCCATTAACTCGTTGTGCATATTAATATTGTGTTTTCCGGCATAGTCTTTGTACATTATATCCCCAATTTCAGGCACCTTGTCACCGGAATTAGCCTTTACCAGGTTATACCCGGTCACCCTGGCATCATGATCTACGGTGATTGTTTCGATAGGATTATACTCGAATAAGGTGCGGTATCGCTCCTTTTCTTCCTGCAGAGATTTTTGAGCCAGCCTTAATTTGTTTATGGATGCCTGGGCATGGGAACCAAAAATTATGAAAAGGCATAAAACAATAACTCGAATATAAATGTTGTATAAATCAGCTCCGATGAGTTCAGCAATAATATTATATTTATTGAAAAAGAATATATTCAGAATAGAATCAAGAATCCAGTAAGCTGCGGCTATAAAAATTGCGGCCGGCATCATCGAATCTAAAATACTTTTGCGATTTAGCTTTTTATTCTGCACGTTACGTGTCCTCCGCTTATTCGAACGAATTCCTCGATGTTTATGAATTATGGATTACATAAGCGTAATTTCTTAAATCAATTGAAGTGTTTTGCAATTGGCTCTTGAGTCTTATTATTTTATTGTATAATAAGACAATACTATAAAATTATTATTAATTCAAGTTTTGTACTTTTTTCAGGAAAAAGAAGTTGAATCATAAGAATCAAAAACGTTTTTCCACATACCTGATAGCAACTTATGTTATTCTTGCCACAGTATCTGTCGTTGTTATTCTGGCAGCCCTGCATATATATTTCGGCACAAGAGTAGAATCGGAATTCCATAAAAAACTGCGCGCCCAACGAGGGCAAGTCGAAATTATTTTAAATAACCGGATTGCAGATATAAAAGACATATTAAAAAATCTCAGCTTTGACAATACAATCCGCGTTACATTAATGCTTGGAGCCAAATCGCAGCTAAGGGAAAGGGTAACACACTTTTATCCGTCCCAAGACGGTGTTTATTATTTCGTGAAAAAGTCCGGGGAAAAAGCGTTCTTCCCGGATAAATATTCAGGAATATCTAAAAAGACAATCGATTTCGCTGCTGCCAAGTTGCCTGAAGGTAACATTTTCAAAGATGGAAACAGATTACAATTAATCTGGTGGTTTTCAGCTCCTGTTATGCACCTGAAAAAACATATGGGAACCGTCTATGCCCTCTATGATATTACGCAAGATAAAAAATTGATAGAAACAATACATAAAACAGTGAATGGCGATATCGCCATGGTCAACTCCGGTTGCCTTTTCCGCCTGAATTCGGAAGACACCTTGCCTTTAGATTCGGCAGATCTAAACACCTCATTTGCAAAATCAGAGTTCATTTCTTTAGGCTCCAATGTCGTTTTATCTGAAATCAAAGGGTTTTATAGTCTATTTTTTCTTTCATCCAAAGAAAGCCTTATACGCGAAAAAAGAAGAGTTACATTTTTAATGGGATTATTTTCGGTTTCTGTGCTGGCAGCTTCGATTGTAATATCAATTTTTTTAAGCAAACAAATGGTGGAGCCTTTAAGAGAAATGACGCGAAAGGCTATTTTGATCTCAAAAGGAAATAAAGAACTGTTTTTTGAAAATGACGACAAAAATTACTGGGAATTCAACCAATTATCTCAGGCATTTAATTTTATGCTCGCAAATCTAAAAGATGCGGAAGAGCAATCCCGTTATAAGGAGCTTTTGGAAAATGTAGATGATGCGGTTTATATTTTTGATCAAGAAGGGAATATTCTTGAAGCTAATGAAGCGGCTTATTCACAATTAGGATTTACACCCGATATGTTTTTTAACCTAAACATTTCCGCTATCATTCCTGAAAAAGACACTGAAATGATTATCAAACAGCTTGATAGCAAAACCGGGAGTTCAAGCCAGGACAAAATAACCCTTGTAACCTGCCATTACAGAACTGACGGAAGTTGCATTCCTGTTGAAATTAATTCCAGGCCAATTACATACAGGGGAAAAAAGGTTATCCTGAATGTGGCAAGAAATATCAGCAAACGCATTGAATCGGAAAACGCTCTTCGAGAAAGTGAAGAACGGTATCGGTCTGTTGTGGAGAACTCCCACGATGGGATTATGGTTATTGATGATAATTTTATAATACTATATGCAAACAGTGTACTGCCCCGAATTTTAGGTTATTCCCTCAAAGAAATAGAGGGGAGTGATTTCAGAAAATATTTGGCTGATAAAAATGCAATATTGACTCCGGACCATTTGCTGGACCAACATCATAATGAAAAAACTGCTTCCTATGATGAATACGATATTATTTGTAAAAACGGTGAAAAAAAATGCGTGAAAATCAGAGCTAATCGCTTTGAGTATTCAAAGGGAAAGATTAAAACAGTAGCGCTAATCCTGGATATTACCAAGCAGTTGCGTATTGAGCAGGAAAAAAAGCAGCTGGAAGCCCAACTGATTCATGCCCAGAAGATGGAAGCCATTGGTACATTAGCCGGCGGTATAGCCCATGATTTTAATAATATACTAATGAGTATCCAGGGTAATATTTCTACAATGCGACTGCATATAAATACTGAACAATCCCAATATAAGTATATCACGGAAATTGAAAACAGTATTACAAGCGCAGGAAACTTTACAAAACAACTTCTCAGCTTTGCCAGGAAAGAAAAATATAAGGTCAAGTCAACATGTCTTAACGATGTTATAGAAACGAGCTCCATAATGTTTATTCGCGCAAGGAAAGAGATAAAGCTGCACAAAAAACTTCGGAAAGATATCTGGGATGTAAAAGTTGATAAAAACCAGATCGAGCAGGTTCTTATTAATCTCTATGTTAATGCATGGCATGCCATGCCAAAAGGTGGCGATCTTTACCTTCAAACAGAAAATGTCTGGCTAAATGACGATTTTTGTAAGCCGTTTAAAGTGCCTGGTGGAAATTATGTAAACATTTCTGTGACCGACACAGGTACCGGCATGGATCAGAAAATAATGAGAAGAATATTCGAACCCTTTTTTACAACAAAAGAAGCCGGCAAAGGCACAGGATTTGGCCTCGCTTTAACCTACAGCATAATAACAAACCACAGGGGAATAATTAAGGTGTCCAGTAAAAAGGGACACGGGAGTATATTCAATATTTATCTGCCTGCATCATAGGGGGTGCATTACCAGTTTGTTAATAGCTTTCCAAGACTTTTTGGTTTCAGGTTTCAGGTTTCAGGTGTCAGTGTTCAGGTGTCAGTTCTTGCGGTTTCTGACACCTGAAACCTGACACCCGAAACCCGATTGCGAGGTTTTCGCTCAAAAATAAAGAATCCTGGCCCAAAGGACCAGGTTTTTCAGGGCAAAATAAGCAATTTAATGGGTGAGAACCATTTTAACAATTCGATAATGCTCCCATCATAGGTGAAAGTCAGCTTTTCACTTCATAGGGATCAGGATGATCTCTATGCGTCTATTCTGCCGGCGACCTTTTTTTGTATTGTTTGGAGCAACAGGTCGATAACAGCTGTACCCGCAGGCTGAAAGCCGTTTCGGATCAAGACCTCCTTTTTCCTGAAGAAAACGGGCAATAGCCGCGGCCCTGGCGGTTGACAATTCCCAGTTACCCGCAAATCTTTTTTTTAACCTTGCCTTTAAAGGGACGTTGTCGGTATGCCCCTCTATCATAATATTTTGCTTTTTATTATCCCTGAGAAAACCAGCCATTCTCAAAAGCAGCTTTTTGCCGCTGTTATTAATATTTGAACAGCCTGAATTGAAAAGGATCTTATCTATAAAGATCACTTTCAGTTTGTCTTCCATATTCACTACTTCGATTTCCTGTTTTGCAATTTGATCTTTAAGGCTGGTTTCAATCGTTTTCTTTGTGTCATCGAGCAGACTTATTATTTCTTTCTGGAGTTTAATAACCGATTGTTTTTTTTTCGTTTCCAGTTCAAGCTTTTCTATTCTCCCGGCAAGTTGCACGTTTATTTTTTTCTGATATTTATACCTGCTTTGAGCATATGAAGCCTGTTTTTCGGCACTATGCAAGCTGG
>JAUWMJ010000071.1 GCA_030613225.1 Desulfobacterales bacterium | reverse complement strand
GCTTTAATGCTTAAAAAGAATATTAAAAAAGATCCTTTATTCAATGACAATTGTTTTGCCCTTGGGCGGCAGCTGACCATTGAGTTTTATGAGTGTGATGATATACTTTTAAATAAAGATGACGTTAAAGAAGCACTTTTAAAGGCGGCCAAAGACAGCGGTGCCACCATCATCGATTCTTCATTCCACAATTTTGAGCCCCAGGGTGTCAGCGGCGTTGTTATCATTGCAGAGTCTCATTTTACCATTCATGCCTGGCCTGAGCACGATTATGCTGCAGTAGATATTTTTACCTGTGGCGACAGTCTCGACCTTGATATAGCCTTAAGTTCCCTTAAAACGTCCCTGGGTTCTAAAAATGTGGTGGTCTCGTCTGATCAGAACAGGGGTATTATTACAAAACCATCAGAATCCGGAAATGTTGATGAGATCATTAAAACTCCGAGACTGTATCCAATTTCATGGAAAAGTGACTATAAACAAAAAGATCCCTGGGGCGTACTGACCTCCATTGACATATATGAATGTGATCGAAATATTATCCGGGATGCCGATTCAATCAGGCAGTTTGTATATGAGCTGTGCAAAATGATCGATATGAAACGATTTGGAGAATGCCGGGTCGTACATTTTGGAGAGGATGAGGCAGTAGAAGGGTTTTCCATGACGCAGTTGATTGAGACCTCCCTTATTTCAGGACATTTTGCAAACGCGACCAATGCTGCCTATCTTGATATTTTCAGCTGTAAATATTATGACCCCCGTGATGTTGCACAGTTTGCCCTGTCATTTTTCAAGGGCTCAAACTATAAAATGCAACTTGCATACCGGCGATAAGGTAATGAAGTAAAGAATCCACACCCCAAGGACTTGGCATTGATTTACCCCTTGAAGGGCTGTCGGATACACTATATTTAAAGTGACTAAAATGCCTAAAGTGAACTAAAGTGCCTAAAGTTGTGGTGTCGCTTCGCTCCATTTTATTTAAAAATAAAACAGACAGAATACCTTAACTTTAGTCACTTTAGACACTTTAGTTCACTTTAGACACTCTTTAAGATTTATTTAGGCAAAGCCAATTAATTCTGACCACACCCAAAGGACATGGTTTTAAAAATTGAATAAATCAGGTTCATCCCGCAAAGCTGCCATTTACTTAAAATAACACTGGAACATCATAAATATGAACAACCTAAACAGCATAGCAAAGGGATGGTTTTCAGAAATCTGTGACATGTGGCCAGGCATGGCCCTGTCCATTAAAATTGAGCGCGTATTGTTCAGCAAAAAAACCCGCTTTCAGCAGATCGATCTTTTTCAGACAAAGAGCCACGGTAAAATGCTCGTCTTAGACGGCATTATCCAGCTCACCGAGGCAGATGAATTTGCTTATCATGAAATGATGGCCCATGTTCCTCTTTTTGCCCATCCGGATCCAAAAAGTGTTTTGGTTATCGGCGGAGGAGACGGCGGTGTGCTGAGGGAAGTCGGCAGACACCAGTGTATTGAGTCCATTGATTTTTGTGAAATTGATGACGAAATTATCAAGCTGTCAAAAAAATTCCTTCCTAAGATTGCCTGTGGATTCGACGATCCACGTATAAGCATCCATATTGAAGACGGAAGCCGGTTCATAACCAGACAGAAAAACAGATATGATGTCATCATTGTTGACTCCTCCGATCCCATCGGCCCTGGGGAAAAACTCTTTGAAAAACCTTTTTATCATGGGCTGAGAAACGCTTTAAGGGAAAATGGAATCATTGCCACCCAGGGTGAATCCTTTTTTATCCACAAAGAATATGTCAAAAATCTTGTAAAGATCACAAAACAGCTTTTCCCGGTTCAAGCATACTCGTACATGCTTGTTCCCACATATCCCGGCGGTCATCTTGGAATCTGTCTTGCATCCCTGGGGCCCGAGCTAAAGCAGCCTGCTCGTTCCATGCCTGAGAATTTTCAGGAAAAGCTTCAATATTATTCTCTAAAAATACACCATGCCTCATTTGTTCTGCCTTATTTTGCCCAAAAAATGATAGATGGGATATAATTACAGACCTAGTTATTTACCTTACAAAAATGATCGGAGACCCTGATATACCATGGAATCGCAAAATAATTGGACACCAGGTAGGTCTGGGTTATAAGGTTCAGGGTTCCCTGTTCAAGGTTAAGTGCTTCGCACTTTTTCCTTACCTATTGATTACATTGGGTTAATGCCATGGAAGGATAAACCTCTGAACCGTGAACCTTATAACCCAAAGCCTGGGCTGAAAACGAAGCTTTCTGTCAAAAATATTACGACATAATACGCTATAAACTACGAGGTCTGAATTAATGGAAATCGACATCAGGATCATCAAATCCGCCAGGGAGGATGAGCTTACCCGGCTGTATAAAGATGCTGGATGGTGGAAAAAAGAATATGATGAAAATCCCGATTTTTTAAAGGCAGTAGTTCCAAATTCAGCCTGTTTTGTGGGCGCATTTCATGAAAACAGCATGATAGGCATGGGGCGTGCTCTGTCTGATCTTGCAAGCGATGCCTATATCCAGGATTTAACAGTTCTGAAATCTTTTCGGGGTAAAGGGATCGGATCAAAAATCATTAAAAAGCTGGTCGCTTTTCTACAACAGCATCATGTGGATTGGATTGGTCTGATAGCAAAACCCGATACTTCTTTGTTTTATGTGAAACTGGGGTTTGAAACACTTAAGGACCATGTTCCCTTAAGGTTTAAAGGGTAATCTGCCATGGACCATGAAACCATACCCATTTTTCCTGATTTCAAAATGTTCAGCTTAAAGGATAGAAATCTTATTCATGGGTTTCTGGATCAATATGAGCTGGTATCTTGTGAATACAGTTTTTTTAATCTTTTCTGCTGGCAAAAAGAGTATGATCTTTGTTTCTGCCTTTACAAGGACAGGCTTTTGGTCCTTGATAAAAAAGACAATTATTTTCTCATGCCCCTGGGTAAAACGCTTGCTCCCGAAAGCCTGGCCGAATTGTCCCAAAATATGAAACACCTTGGAAAGGCCTGTGACATTGCCCTGGTCCCCCACGAATACCTGAAAACAAACCCCCAAATAAGAAAGTATTATTCAGCAGCGCCCCAGAAAGATTCTGATGAATATATCTATTCGGTAAAAAAACTGACGGATCTAAAGGGGAAAAAGCTTCAGAAAAAGAAAAACCTGATTTCACAGTTTAAAAGAAAAAACCCGGCCTTTTGTTTGAAAAGAATTCAAGGTCCGTTGATTAAAAAATCATTGGCACTGGCCTTAGACATTTTAAGCACAAGCAAAGGACGCATAAAAAGCTCACAGGAGGAACACGCAGCCCTGGAACAGGCTTTGGGCATTATTGACGGATCCCTGATGGATGGTCTTGCCATAACGGTTGCAAGAAAGGTGGTTGCTTTTTCCATATTCAGCCGTCTGACCCCTTCAACATATGACATTCATTTTGAAAAATCAGATTTTAGCTTTAAAGGTGCAGCCCAGGTAATCAACCATGAAACAGCAAAATATTTAAAGGATAAGTGTCAATATGTAAACCGGGAGCAGGATCTGGGAATCAAGGGACTGCGCCAGGCAAAACTGTCCTGGGATCCTCAAATCCTGTTTAAGCCCTTAATGCTTTCCTTTAACAAGTAATACGGTTTCATGCATTTTATGGTGATTGTGTTATAAAAAGCCTTATAATTATAACGTTATATGTTCTATTTTCAGCCCTTATTATGACATACCATTTCAAGGATGTTAAAAGCAAAAACATATGAACGTCGAACACGTGTCTTGGAATAGCATTGGCGAAGCCAGATCGAACGCTTGTCTCGGCGTAGCCCTGGCGAAGCTGGATCCAACGTCGAATTTTGAATAAGGTATTCTGCCGTTCAATATTCTTTTATCATAAACATTTTATTTCTTAATTTTACGACCTTGCCATTAGGAGAGGGAATCAAAAATATTGTTCTTTTCCTTTTTGATACTATTGAGTATATTTGTTCTTGCCGGAACGGTAAAACCTTTTAGGGTTGCTTGAGCATAGCCCGTGGTTTAATTAAAAACAATTAGAGTATTTTAAGAAAAACTTAGCTGCAACATCCCCTGGCGTCAACTTTTTCTTTTTTTAAAATTCCGTCACTGTTGTAAAGATAAAACTCATCATAAAGGTTCATACACAAAGCCACATTTACAGGTACAATGCTAATCCGCTGCCCGATACGGGGCGGATTAACGCATTGACTTACATCAATCCACCCGTGTTCTTCATGGAGGCGAAAAATCCGTGCTTGGGTATATTCAGGAATATATCCCATTTCAAGATTTTCATGGCTCAGCAGCTGTTTTGCTGAAAGGGCCTTTGAACCGGCGTCAATGATCACCTGCCCGGAAACCACGTCGGATACAACAGTTGCGATCACACGGGCCGCACAGTCTTTGAGTGTGCAATGGCCGAACTTTAAAACAAAATAGTCGTTCAAAGCATATGTTCCCACCTTAATTTCGTTTACATGATGGACAAGATGCGTGTTTTCCAAAGATGGAGTGGAGCCGGAAGAAACTGTTTCGGGCCGAAGCCCGGCTTTACACAGAGCTTCATATGCCGGCTCCCACAGCAGGTTTATCTGATTAAAACTTTCCGGATCTCCGGCGGCAGTTCCATACAAATGCCCTAAATACATTTGGATGCCGTCATAGCGAAGTCCGGGAAGTGTTTTTAAATGCCGAGCAAGCTTTACGATCCGGTGAGGATCGGAAACTCCACAACGGTGAAGGCCGGCATCAAACATGACAAGAATTCCTATGGTGGTGTTGTGTTTAGCGGCTGCATTTGAAAGTTCGTTCATGCCATATTCGGAATCTGCTGCAACTCTTATTTTTTGTTTGAAAGAAAGCTTTGCAAGTTTCTCCGCACGGGCAGGTCCAATAGCAGGATAGGCAACAGTAATGTCAATATTACCAGGTTTCGCCATTATTTCTGCCTCGCCTACTTTTGCAACCGCGATGCCAACTGCTCCACAATCAATCTGCATGCGGGCGATGTGAAGGGATTTGTGGGTTTTAACATGTGGACGTACTGCAAATCCATGCCGGCTTGCATACTCATGAATGCGAGTTATATTTCTTTTTACGATCTTTTCTTCTACAAGGAGAAAAGGGGTTGGAATTGATTTTATTGTTTCAAGGCTGATCAGGCAGTCCTTGCAGCAGCCCAAAAAGTAGTGTTCAACCGGTTCGTGCTGATGGGAATAATTGATATCATGCATTGTGTGTTTTTCTTTCGTTTTATGCAGGAAAAGATTTATTATAGCGCCAAAATACGAAGATGTCAAAAATAGACGGGCTGTTGCCTAAAGCTATGTTTAGATAAATGAGAAAATTTAAAATCAGACTTGTAATTCAAGCCATTTATTTGGCAAAAGGTATTTCATATTATCTATGACTTCTTTAAATTAAGAAAATCGTTGCTTAATGCAATAGCAAGCGCTCTTTATTATGTTGAAGACGTATGGAAGTATTTTATCTGTAACCTTGTTGTGGTCAAAAAGGCGTTTATTGAGAATGATCCTGGCACTGTAAAAATGCTTGTGCAAGGAGCTGCCCGGGCCGGCATATGGGCCGAGAAAAACACTAAAAAGGCGGCCTGGATTGCTTCGCGATACTGGAAACAACCAGTTGTACTGGTTGAGTATGCCCTAACAACGACGAAAAAGCGAATCGTATATGATCGATTT
The DNA here is from genome assembly GCA_030613225.1 of Desulfobacterales bacterium. Next base: position 3,916 of record JAUWMJ010000071.1, on the reverse strand, counting down.
GTACCCAAACAGGAAGAAATGCAGCATATGGCTGATCTAATGCTGCATTTTAATTTGCTCATAAACAATGATATTTCAGGCTTAATAGAGGATAGATTTGCAAAGGCGGTTGATTTGCGTGATGTTAACGATCTTGAAAGTATCATCCGGTCGTCCCGAAATACGACCTCCTCTCTGTTGTGAAGAGGTCAGGTCTACACTCCTGGTAAAAAGGCAGCATAGCCAAGAATGTAAGACCTGAACCGGATGGTTTACTTCGCTAAAAGCTTTTTCGAAAAATGGTCAAGATAGTCGTGTTAAGAGGTTTTGAAACAGTTTTTATACTGTAATGAATTTACTTTTGGTTTTGAATCATTCCCCTGGCAATTTCTCCAAGTGTGTCGGTTTGCCGGCTGCCTGCCTTACTGCGTTCCATTCTTCACGGGTTCGCACAGCCTCATGACCCGGTATACTGCCAATTATTTCAAAATAATCAAGATTATATTTGTCTTTGAGTACAATGTGTTCTGGGTTGCAACGAACTGCGTATACAGATTGTACAGACTGATGGTCAAAATCACGCCAGGTCTGCCTGTCCTTCAATAACTGGTATTCATATCCCTCGAGCGCCTTGATCACCGAAGCGGAATTAAAGGTACCGGCCCTTTCTACGGCAGCTTTGTACTCATGCATTATAGTATAAGCTGAAGCACCTGAGCAACTGGGATATCGGTTGAATCTTTTTCTAAATTTTTCGACAAACTTTTTTCCCCGAGCATAGTTATACATGTAAGGAACTTTCCAGGTCCAAGGAAGAGCCCCGAGAACACCTTCCATGTCTTTAGGAGTACCTCGTTCGGCCATACCAATGGTAAGGTTTGGCACCACGATCTGCATGTGTGCTTTCAGACCCATGGCTGCCGCAGTCCGAACCGCTGTTGCCATTTCTTGCCCGAAAAGAACTAAAACCAGAACATCCGGTTTTTCCTCCTTTGCACGTCTGAGGGCTGCTGTGAAATCCGAGGACGGAAATGGTGTCTTCACGCCTTTGTGAATTGTTTTATCTTCAGTATTAGAGAACCTTCTCAAAGAAGCTTCTGTGGTCCATCCCCATGTATAATCTGCGGTAATGTAAAAGTATTTCTTTCCCGCAAAGTTTCGATTCAAATAAGCGGCGATAGCTTTGGCGCCCATCCAGGCATTGTAGCACTCCCGGAAAACATGCCGCCTTGCATGTTTTCCTGTTGTTGCAGTGGAATAGGTTAGGGTTCCAAAAAAGAGAACGCCCTTTTTTTGACACACCTTTCCGACGGCTACTGCAACACCGCTTGAAGAGCCGCCAAAGACCATTTTAACGTCATGCCGATTGATGGCATCTAATACATTAGTTGTGGAGACATTTGGTTTGGACTTGGAATCATACCATTTAAACTGTACTTTTTTACCAAGAATGCCACCGGCTGAGTTAATTTCAATACCTGCAATTTCTGCCGCACGCCACTGGTCAAGACCCTGTTTGGCATACGGCCCGGTCTGCGGGTAGTTCAGGCAAATCTTTACAACGTCCTGGGCTGTACAAACATGGGAAAAAAGACAAAGCCCCAGAACCATTATTCCCATAACAATCGCGGTTAATTTAATCTTTTTCATCTCATTAGATCTCCTTCCTTCCTCTTAAAAAAAATAGTTAGTAAAAAAAATACTTGAGGTGTAACAAATCGGTATTCTTCCGGCTGTTTTCCCAGATCAGCTTAAAACGGCCTTAAATCGTCTAAGCTGCTGTAAGTATTATCTTTGAAAGTAGATTTGTCAGACAATTGACACTTTGTCAAAATATTGACACGAAATTTCTTCCACTCGTCACCTTCTCTTTATCGCTTGAGTCACTCTCTTTGCATAATCTCCAGAGCCATAAGCTGCATCGGGCAAAACAAACTTTTGAAATTTTTATCTAAAGATTTACTCATTTCCAGGAAAGTATAAGCAACGATTATGCCACAAAAGATTTTTCCTTCTTTAAATGGATTGTTAATAAAGTCAACTTATTTTCGGAGTCTACGCTTACCTGCGCGAACCTTTAGGGTATAAAAAAATAATCACGAAAACACGAAAGGAAAAAAGCACGAAATTATAACTCTTTCGTGATTAGAAAAATCCGTCAGTTTGTATTCGCTTTCTGATCCTTGCACACTTAGAAGTTTTACATTACCTGCCGGTATTCTTGATTATAAAAACCGAAGTATTATTTACCGGTGGTTCAGGACGGATGCGTGTGTATTCCTTAAATTCAGGGGGAAGCTCAAAAACAGACTGGCTATCCAGAAGACGTCTTAAACCTTTTTCATAGATCCGGTAAGAAAGTATTGTTCCATCCGGCAGTACCTCTGCAAGATGGGAAAAGATTTCATTTTTGGGCAAAGCATCTGCTGCCACCATGATAAGCCGGTAATCATCCTTAAGAGGCAAAGAGAAATGGTTTCCCTGCATGATAAGAATATGACCGGCTAATCCAAGATTTTTAATTAGATTTTCAGAAAGACCGACATATTCCGGTACCTGTTCAATACCGATACCTTCAATGCCGAATTGCTTGCAAAGACAGATAAGGCTGAGGGGCAGGGGACCGCTTCCTAAAAACACAACCCGGTTTCCGCGTTTGAGATTACCACCTTCATATTCCATCCTCGCCAGTTCAAGATAATTGGGATAATATACATAGTTTTCTATCATGGCCCACGGATCAGGACCTGCGATAATCGATCGGGCAAACTCAATTTCCATTCTGAGCCCGTTGATTCTTTTCAGATGGGAGATACGTTTTATAACCGGCTGAAGTTCAAGGTCACGAAAAATTTTATCTGCCAAGGAATCGTTAACATCGATTGCGGTCAGGCGGTTTAGTCTTTCAAAATGATGACGAAATATATCATCATGGCCATTTAGAATTTCATCATCCGTCAGCTCGCGTATGGAAGCATAAATATCAAGAAATTCGTTTTTTATTGAGTCTAATCTTTTTTCTTTCATTCATCCAGCTTTGCAAAAATAAGTCGTATTATTAAGGGAGCATTACCGGTTTGTAAAAATGGTTCTTACCCATTAAATTATTTATTTTTGAGTGAAAACCTCGCAATCGGGTTTCGGGTGTCAGGTTTCAGGCTGGCTCTCTCTTTTTTACTACTGACACCTGATCCGCCTCCGGCGGAACACCTGAAGCTTGAGTGCAGTGTCCAATTATTATGCAATCCTGCGTCACATAAGGGCTCGCCGTGATTTTTTGATGATTGATGACGAGGTCTGCAGTAGTAAGAAACTACGCTTTTTCCGAGACGACGCTCGGGAAAAGTGGCCCCTTAAGGGGCATAGCCGTCAGGTTAAGAAATTGAATGATAAAATCAGCAGAATTTAGCTTGTTTTTCAATTTGCAATTCGCAATTAACTATTCACAATTCACAATTTGATTTTAACAAATACATTTTTAAAGACAAATAATTGTCAATTGTGAATTGAAAATTGATAATTGTTAACAATAATAGACCATTTTTCTTTTAACCTGACGGCTATCCTATAACAGGGTAAAGGAGTGCCCGGCATGAACATGCACATTCTGAAACTCTTTAAGCCGGGATAACTTGCGGGTTAACGAAATTGTTCGGGCTGGCAATTAATATTGAAATGATTTTTTGAGGTTTTTGGATGCCCAGAGTGCAGCTTGAATGCGGTTGGGAACAGCGATCTTAGTATAAATATTATAGATGTGGGTTTTAACCGTATATGGGCTTATGCAAAGGCGAGCTGCAATATCTTCGTTAGCTTCGCCGGAAGAAACCATAATAAGGACTTCTTTCTCTCTGGGTGTAAGAGCGGAGTTGGTATTTCGAGCTTTTTCATTATATCTAATTTCATCAAACAGAATTTCTTCAAGTACCATTCGAGA
>JAUWMJ010000118.1 GCA_030613225.1 Desulfobacterales bacterium | reverse complement strand
ATTTAAGATTGCCCCGATCCTGGAGGTTATCAGGTCCTTGTTTTCAATAAGCATTTTTGCAACACCTGTTCCAACAGTGCCGCATCCGAGCATTCCTATATTAATCTTTTTCATTAAAAATGTTTCCTTTAACCTGAAATTACAGAATATTCCTTATCCCCCTCACAGCCTGATTAATACGCATCTTGTTTTCTATTAAAGCAAACCTTACATACTCATCACCGTATTCACCAAATCCCAGCCCTGGTGAAACTGCAACCCTGGCTTCTTTAATCAGAAACTTGGAAAACTCCACCGAACCCATCTTCACATATTTATCAGGTATTTTCCCCCAAACAAACATAGTCCCTTTTGGACTTTTTATATTCCAGCCTACCCTGCTTAGCCCGGAAATAAGTGCGTCTCTTCGTTCCTTATAAGTTTTACGAATTTCTTCCACACAATCCTGTGAGCCGTTTAAAGCAATAATTGATGCAATTTGTATCGGCTGAAAAATTCCATAATCAAGATAACTTTTTATTCTCCGAAGTGCTGCAATAATCTCTTTATTCCCTACGCAAAAACCTACCCGCCAACCTGGCATACTGTAACTTTTGGACATTGAAAAAAATTCAACCCCTACATCCCTTGCACCCTTTGCCTGCAAGAAACTCGGAGCTTTATAACCGTCAAAAACAAGATCGGCATAGGCAAAGTCGTGAATAATCATGATATTATTTTCTTTTGCGTAATCTACAAGCTTTTCAAAAAAGTCAAGGTCAACAACTTCCGTTGTGGGATTGTGCGGATAGCTTAAAATTAGTATTTTTGGCCTCGGCCAGGTCTGCTTTGTAGCATTTATAAGGTTCTCGAAAAAATCGTGCTCCGGGCCAACAGGTATTCCCCGCACATCCCCGCCTGCGATAATCGTTGAATACGGATGGATCGGGTAAGTCGGATTCGGTGTAAAAACAACGTCACCTGGCCGGATAGTTACAAGAATAAGATGAGACATTCCTTCTTTTACGCCTATTGTGACAATCGCTTCAGTGTCCGGATCAATATCCACGTCAAACCTTCGTTGATACCATTCGGAAATCGCCACTCTGAGCTTGGTTATACCCATGGACGCTGAATACCTGTGATTATGAGGCTTCCGGGCTGCTTCTACAAGTTTATCAACGATATGCTGTGGCGTCCCAAGATCAGGGTTCCCCATTCCAAGATCTATTATATCTTCCCCTGCATGCCTGGCATCCATTTTTATCTTGTTTACTGTAGCAAACACATAAGGTGGCAGTCGATCAAGTCTTGCAAAAGTAGTCATAAAACACCTCCGTAACTCATCAAATAGATGATATGCTATTTCATAAAGCTTCTTGCTTACAATACAATTATTATTATGTCAAAAAAATTGTTTTGACTTATAAATCTAATCTGTTTAATCTTGATGGCGTCGTAAAAAACCATTTTTTCACCACTAAGCTCACAGAGAACACAGAGTATATTTTATTTTATTAACTACTTACCTCTGTGATCTCCGTGGCCTCTGTGGTAAATTTGACTTTTTTACGAGACCATCAATCATGATTATGATTTTATAAAAACTAATCTGGAGACTGAAATGACAAAACCTTTAACTTATGCTGATGCCGGAGTTGATATTGAAAAGGCAAACAAACTGGTTGATATCATAAAAGAAATAGCACAACAAACCCCCAGATCAAGGGTAATAGGTGAAATAGGCGGTTTTGGCGGCCTTTTTTCCCTTAACACTTCCAACTATGAAAATCCCGTCCTGGTCAGCTCTACAGACGGTGTCGGAACCAAGCTTAAAATCGCATTCTCTATGAACAGGCACGACACCATAGGCATCGACCTTGTTGCCATGTGTGTTAATGACATCGCAGTCCAGGGCGCCAAACCTCTTTTCTTCCTCGATTATATTTCAATGGGAAAATTAGACAACGAGCTTGCCACAGAAATTATAAAAGGAATTGGCGAAGGTTGCCGACAGGCCGGATGTGCTCTTATAGGTGGTGAAACAGCTGAAATGCCTGGGTTTTACAAGGAAAATGAATATGACCTTGCCGGGTTTACCGTCGGCATTGTAGATAATTCAAAAATACTTGATGGTTCGGAAATTCGTGTAGGAGATAAACTTATAGGTGTTGCATCAAGCGGGCTTCACAGCAATGGATATTCCCTTGTACGTAAAATTTGCTTCGATATTCAAAAACTCGATCATTCCACTCATATACCTGAACTTGGCAAAACCATAGGTGAAGAACTTCTCACCCCTACAAAAATTTATTCCGAAACTATTCGCAGTATTATAAAGGACCTCCCTGTCCACGGAATTGCCCATATAACAGGTGGGGGCATTGAAGGTAATATCCTTCGTATCATACCAAAAGCATGTGAAGTTGTCATGCGGAGAGGAAGCTGGGATATACCTCCTGTTTTTCATTTCCTGCAAGGGGCAGGCAATATTTCAGATGCAGAAATGATGCGAACATTTAATAACGGAATCGGCCTGATCGCTGTTGTTCCGGAGCAAGCTGCCACGGAAATTTTGGAACGTCTTCTTGCTATGAATGAAAAAGCTTTTTTTATTGGAAATATTTCTGAGTGCAAGAGTCCCTCTAACAAAATCAAATGGATTTGAAGTAAAAATGGAAAACCAGGTTAAAAAAACACTGCCAGATAAAATCCGCCAAAACATATTAAGCTTTTTAGACTGGATAGCAAAAGGATATAAAAACACAGCCGTTTGCAAAACATGAGCGACCGGAAAGGCTGACACCAGGCGGGTGTATAGAAAAATTGATAATTGAAAATTGATGATTTGATGATTTGTTGAAGTCGCTCGCGCAGCGCAGGTGCTTGCGCCGCGTGTCGCTCCGGTCTTCGCCTCTTGTCGAGGCGTAACCAAAGGTGAAGACTGATTGGCTACGCCCCGTCAAGCCATCTTTATATAAAATAGATAGAATTCCACAACTTTAGTCATTTTATCCGCCACCGTACTTTGGCGGATTTAGTTCACTTTAGGCACTTTACTCATTTGAATATTCTCGGCATTGAAACATCCTGTGACGAAACAGCGGCATCTGTGGTTGTTGACGGTACTGAAGTATTATCTTCAGTAGTATCATCCCAGATAGCCGTACACCACCCATATGGCGGCGTAGTTCCTGAGCTTGCTTCAAGGAAACACATCGAAGCTATAGTTCCGGTTGTTAAAGAATCAATTAACGCTTCAGGAATAAACTTAAAAGAACTCGACGCAGTTGCTGTTACACAAGGCCCCGGGCTTATCGGCTCCCTGCTGACTGGCTTTTCCTTTGCAAAAGCATATGCCATGGCCCTTGACATTCCATGCATAGGAGTAAGCCATCTTGAGGGTCATATAAATTCCGTATTTCTGGAACCGCACCCGCCGTCTTTTCCATACGTTGCTCTCCTTGTATCCGGCGGTCATACAAGCATTTATTACGTTACATCCCATACAAAAAATGAGCTCATGGGTCAAACACGGGATGATGCTGCAGGCGAAGCCTTTGATAAAGTTGCCAAGATGCTGGGACTCGGCTATCCCGGCGGAGAGATTATCGGAAAACTTGCTAAAAAAGGAGATCCTGAAAAAATTTCGTTTCCACGATCTTTTTTGGATAAATCCGATTTCGATTTCAGTTTCAGCGGAATAAAAACAGCAGTAAATCGATATATCAGGAACCTCGGGGAAGAATATAAAAAGATAATTCCGGATATCGTTGCAAGCTTTCAGGAAGCGGTCGTTGATGTATTATCATACAAAATTATAAATGCTGCGGTGGAAAAGAAATGTAAACATATCGCCATAGTCGGCGGAGTGGCGGCAAATGACAGGCTAAGAAATAAAGTTAAAAATGATGCGGAAAGTAAAGCAATTTCGGTTCATATCCCTTCTTACCATCTGTGCGGGGATAATGCAGCGATGATCGCAGCAACCGGTTACCATTATTTAGTTAATGGAAAGAAATCGGATATTAATGATGATGTGTATTCCAGGGAGGCAATTAGGAGCAGCCCTTCGGGCTTCGATGAGCGTCCCTTCGGGACTTGAGGAGCGGCCTTTCAGGCTTCGCCTCCGGCTATGCCCCGACAAGCGGCCTTGAGGATCATCCGCCTGCGGCGGATTTAATGCCAAAAGCGAAGCGCTCATCAAGCGAAGCGCTCAGCAATACCGCTGTTTAAGTTTCAGTATCCTCCTTAAAGAGGCTTCTCCTTTTGCCTTCATTTCCTGCGAGTCGGTGATATTTCTTAGTATCTCGTTAAATCCTTTTTCAATATCAGGCCCCTTGTGGCATATTAGTACAATGTCAATTTCTGCTGAAAGTATCTTTCTTATTGCTGTTATAATATCATAATGCTTTGCAACAGCCCCCATGTCCAAATCGTCTGTCATGACGATTCCATCATAACCCATACGATCCCGCAAAAGCTCTTTTGCGATAATCGAAGACATACTTGCCGGCCATACCGGATCGATCTTTTTATAAAGTATATGAGACAGCATGATTCCGGCCACATCATTATTAACTGCGGCTACAAACGGCAAAAGATCAAAAGATTTAAGGTCTGAAAAACTTACTTCAAGAGACGGCAATTCAAGATGTGAATCTAATGTTGTACGACCTATGCCGGGAAAGTGTTTTGCAACAGCCATAACACCTCCTATCTGAAGATGCCCTATCACCTTCGCACCCATGTCTGACACATATTCCGGATCACTTCCGAAGGCCCTTTGGGCCATAATACTCTGAATATCTTCCGGTGCCACGTCCAGTACAGGCGCCATATTCATATTTATCCCGACTTCTGCCAGCTCTGCAGCAGTTATCCTTGCAAAATGTTTTGCATCATCCGGTCCTTTCATCCCGGGATTGCCGGGAAACTGTGTGAAGGGTTCTTTCAGTCTTGCAACTTGTCCCCCTTCCTGATCAACGGAAATAAATAATGGTGGCTGATTCTTTGACAAAGCATACTTTTGAATAGAAGTGCAAAGGTTTTTTATTTGATCCGGAGTCTCCAGGTTTCCTGAAAAAAGAATTACTCCCCCAACCTTTATCGTATCTATGAGGAACATAAGCTCTTTATTTAGCTGTGTTCCTTCAAATCCGACCATCAATCGCTGGCCGGCGATCTGCTCAGTAGAATATTTTTTAAAAGCTAAAGGTGTATTCATTGAATTACATTACTCGTAAGCGTTCACAGGCACCGCAGCTGCACGCGATCAGGGCGACCAGCATAGCAGACTATAGCTGGTCGCCCTGATCACGCACATCTGCAGCACCTGTGAACGCCTACAGGACCGAGATTGTGCGACCTTTTTGTTCCGAATGGGCGTGAACGGGTACGAAAAAATACACTAACAAAAACATCCGTGATACTCCGTGTTTTTCCGTGGTAAGATGTCAAGCAAAAAGGACGAAAAACATGAAAAAAATTGCATTTGCCGGGACAGATGGAAGGACCCTTTTATGTGCTTTAGTTATTTCTACGGCTACAAGTGAAATTTACCACGAAGCGTTTCAAGGGGTAGTAATCAGGGGCACACCGGCGATGCCGAAACTCACAGAGATGATGAACTGGCCCGTTGAATTTATTAGCACTGACAGCAATTCCATGCATGACTACGCTGCTGCTATTATTCGGAATTTAAAGGACGGTAATATTGACTATGTTATACCTATGCCTGAAGCACTTTTATTTGAAGGTATTGTAGATGAAGTTGAGGCAGCAGGATTTGGGGAGCATATTTTAGGACTTAGTAAAGCGGGCGCTTTTATTGAGGGAGATAAGATCAGATGTAAGCAATTATGCCGGGAAGCCGGTATCCCTGTTGCTTCCTCCTGGACAGAGGTGGATGCTAAAAATTTTGAAGACACATTAAGTGCCTGTCTTGATTTTATTCATGACTTTGGCGGAGCCGTCTTGAAGTTTCCCTATAGCGCAGGTGGAAAAGGCGCCAGAATTATTTTAAATTCATGGGAAATAAGAGAAGTTTACGACAATTTAATAAAAGATTATAAAGACAGCTATAAAAAAATGTTTGGCAGCAGGGAAAAATGGCCGCTTTTAATTGAATCCTTTATGTCCGGCGTTGAAATAAGCTTTACCATGCTGGTTGACAGACTCGGAAATTTTCAAATCCTGCCCACGGTAATGGATTATCCCGAACGTTTTGAAGGGCCTGCGAGCAAAAACAACCCGATCACGGGAGGTGTGGGAGCTATCTCTCCTCACCCGATGGAAACTCAGGAGCTCATTAAAATGGCGGGAGAAGTTATTGCCAAACCGCTGATAAAGGAAATGAAGGAAAGAAAAATTCTCAGACCATGCATTTTGTATCCGGGCTGTTTTGTATCTTTCGATTCTGACAAGCGCCCGACAAAAATTCGAGTCAGTGAAATAAATATTCGTCCCGGGGAACCGGAAGCCCAGCCCTTGGCCCGCAGGTTGAGAAATCTGGGTTCCATGATAAAGGCAGCTCTTGAAGGCGGTTTGCATGAAGTAGAACCGGAAGTAAGAGATGATCAGCTGGCAATTTGTGTGGCTCTTGTAACAGGTCCTGGTGGCCCTGACGGACAAAAAGGATATCCATGGTCCTGCACCAAGGGAGAGAAAGTGGAAGTTGATCTCAAGTATCTAAAAAGAAAAGGAATACAAATCATTCCTTCAGCCATGAGCTATGTTGAAAACGAAAACTCGTTTAAGTCCGATGGTACCAGAGTTGCATTTTTGAATGCAAACGCTACTGTTAAAGAGGGGGAGAAACGGGGTGAAGTTGGTGATCGGCTAAGAAATAAATTACTGGCTGCTTTTGACAACGGAAAAATCAGAGTAATTCCCAGGGAAAACAGTGAAGGAAACCGGCTGGATTTAAGAAGGGACATCGGCCGCCATTATCTGAAGGCGGACAGGATTTTTGCATCAAGCTAATATGACAGTCCAGCTGCAAACGGGATTAAAGGCCTGAAATCCTTTTTGCTATGAGCTCACAGCTATCAGCTATGAGCTAATAGCGGTAAGCTATTACTGGTGGCGATGCAGGGACTCGAACCCCGGACACTGCGGATATGAGCCGCATGCTCTAACCACCTGAGCTACATCGCCATTGATGCTTTTATCTCAAATTTTAACAGCGCTTTCTCTAACAGCCTGTTTTCACTTAGTCAAGTGGAAAATCACCTTTTGCAGGGAAACGTCAAAGTCAATTCTAAATGATTCATATAGAAGCGATTTGTTTTCCCGGTTACAGCACTAAAATCCCAAATTCCAATGGCCATAATATTTCAATCACTTATTGGATTTCTCGCCATCATTCTATCTTTTTTGAATATTGAATTTTGGTCATTGGTATTTATTTGAGATTTGTATTTTGGTACTTGGAATTTTCATAAGCAGGTAACTGTATTTATTCCAAGCAATTACCTATTTAAAAGACGTGGCCCTGCCACCTTTTGTCTATGACTTCTCAGACCCTGCTACCTGAACGGAATATTCTTCCAGACCGCTCGGAACTTTTGGAAATACGATCATAAACGGGAGCGCCTGGCCTTTTTTAACTTTCATGTTTATTCTCTTATCTCCAAGGCGGTTTTTCAGTCGCCTAGTAATAGCCACCTGGTTTAAGCTTGTAAGCTCTGTTTCTGATAATAAATTTCCACAATAAACCGTTTCTGTTTTTACAAGAGTCTTGCCCTTTTTATAGATTTTGCCTGTAATTTTTATAAAACGTCGGGAATGCTTGTATTCGTTTTTAATTTGCCCTGTTACCACAAAAAGAGTTCCTATTTTCGGGTTATCCACGAATTTGCCGTTTACTGTCTTTTCAAAAATATTCATAGAAAGGTTACCGACATCTTTGACATCAGGTTTAAGCAGATCACCAACAAAAGGTATTTCTCTGATAGCGTCCGTAACAGAAAACTTTATCCCCATGTTGTTTAAAACCTCATGC
>JAUWMJ010000216.1 GCA_030613225.1 Desulfobacterales bacterium | reverse complement strand
TCCCTGTCCTTATAGTCTGATGAAATTTTGCGTGCAACGGCAGCAACCATCTTGTCGATATCGTCTTTTTTAAGGACGGGTATAAATTCAGGCATATTAATAAAAAATCCTATCTCAAGAGAGCCAAACATTTTAATATATGATTATTACACAGAATAGTTATTCTTGTCAATATATTTAGGCGCTTAGTCAAACCATATTGTCCATATGTTGTCGATTTCAGGCAGGGTGTTTTTTTACCGAGCCCATAGCCTGTTACAAGCCGGATGCTTCCAATTGTTTAATTAGCTTTTTCTGTTCTTTGTTTAAATTTTTCGGTATGGGAATATTAATATGAACATAAAGATCTCCCCTTTTTTTTCCCCTCATTGCCGGAAGTCCGTGACCTGCAAGACGCATCTTGGTTCCGTGCCTGGTACCAGGGGGTATTTTCAGGTTTAATCTTTTTCCTTCAAGTGTCGGTACTGAAATGCTCGTCCCGAGAATGGCTTCACTCAACTTGAGGTCTCGATTTGCATAAAGGTCATATTCTTTCACATCATATATCGGGTCGTTAATAACCTTAGTCTGAATATATAAATCGCCTGGAGGACCTCCGTAGGGACTAGATTCTCCTTTTCCGGCAAGACGCAGTTTTTTTCCAGAGATCATGCCTTTCGGAATTTTTACTGTTATTTTTTCATGGCGTCCCTTATGGTCAAAGCTTATGACCTTGTTTGTTCCTTTTGCAATTTCCTGTAAAGTCAGAGGAAGTTCATATACGAGGTCGGATCCTTTTACCTGCTGCTGTCCGCCCGGGTGAGAACCGAATGGAGATCCGGACCCAAACGAAAATCGCGTGCCGCCTCGACGTCCCCTGAACGGATTTGTCCCGCCAAACCCAAATTCTTTAAAGATATCACCGAAATCATAACTTCTGAAAATATCTTCCTGAGAGAACCGTTGATGAAAACCGTTAGAACCAAAAGTGTCGTACTGTTTACGTTTTTCTTTATCACTCAGCACTGCATATGCTTCACTTATTTTTTTAAACTTTTCTTCGGCGCTTTTATCTCCTTTGGTGTGATCCGGATGATATTTCATGGCAAGCTTTCTGTAAGCCTTCTTGATTTCATCATCAGTAGCGGTTTTATTTACACCAAGTGTTTTATAATAATCTGTTCCGGACATTTATATTTCCTCATTTAATCAGATTGATAGTAAACCAACAACCCCTGAACCCTGGTCGCCTACGGCGCCGCCAAAGGCGGGTAAACCTTGAACCCTTGAACTGTGAACCTGAGCAGTTAAACAGAAAATAAGTTTAAAGTTCTTCAGTGTCAAGGGCATTGACCGGTTATTAAAGTAATATCGGCTGTTTCCTGCAAACCTTGAATTAATATTGATTGTTTCGTAAAAAAGTAAAAAAACCACTTTTCACGAAACATTTTAAGTTTTAGCATTTAAGTTTTAAGTCTCTTTTAAAACAGATAATATCATTAACATAAAACCTAAAACTTAACACCTAAAACCTGATGAATTCGACTTTTGACGACGCGATCATTTTTACCAAGCCGAGAAATTGACCACATATAAAAAAAAAAATCAATAAAAAAGAATAACAGCTTTGAAAATTTGTGCAGAACAGGACTGCGTTATGCTGAATCATTCGCCTGCCCATTTATTGAATTTGTCTGCCTTTAGCCGGGCTCGGACAGGAAGTCAGAAGTTAGAATTAAGAATATAAAAGGAAATCATCAAAATTGGGTGCAAAACTTGAAATATATGAAAAACTTTTCACACTTATCTGGTATTTGTTTCACACTAATTGCGACCTGTTATTCCTTTCAGGCTGATAACTGTCTGATATTACATCAATGTGAACAATAGAACCTTTTTGGCCCGGTTCTTGCTGTAATTCACTTCATATCCAGTAATCGATCCAGTGTCCATATGGAGGTAATAATAATGAAGAAGGATTTTATTAAAGATGCCGGTATTCAATTATTGTTAGATAAATACAAAAAAAAATTCCGAATTTCAGAAAATGTGAAATATTATTCCAAAAAAGATTATCCGGTTGCTGAAAAAAAATTTATAAAATACGCCTTAAATAACGGCAAAGTATAAGCAGGGGGCAAATCATATGTTGATAAAGACAGATAAGTCTGAACTCGAAATATCAAAAGAAACCAATGTCTATTTAGGATCTCTGGGTGTCGGTCAGATTTTTAAAGAATGGACTGAGCTTGATGATAATGCAAAGGCCCAGTTAGAAAAGATACAGGGCCAGGCTGAGAAGCTGATCAAACAATCAGAGGAAATTTTAACAGCATAAAGGCAGGGGTTTTCTATAAAAATAGCCTGAATTATATTAAAAATGGATGTAACTCAGGTTCAAAGTTTCCTGCTGAAAGCGGGATTCAGGGTTAAACAGATGAGTTAATAGCTGCTAAACTGATAAATTATGAGTTATCTGAGCTCATCATGTCACTCAGGATACACCCAACCGTGAACTGTGAACCCTGAACCTCACAACCTGAGTAGTTGCGATGGATTATCCTTGCGTGTGTGCTACAAATGTAGCTAGCACACACCAATACAAATGCAGGATTGGAAGACTCCACGCTCAACATGGGTGATGGCTCGACCGAACACTGCGATGCCTTGAAAAATAATTCAAGGCGAAATGGGCGGGACCGGAAACGGTCCTGCCCATTTTTTTTCCAAAGCAGGAAATTCACTTGATTACATACTTGCATTGATAGAAACAATATTATATTTAGTAACATACTTTGTTTTAAACTTGGAATTTCCTGTAGATTGCTTTTCATAGAGCTTTTCATGCTTAGGGTCATGGAGGTAATCGATGATCAAAATACTGCTGAAGTATAAACAAAAAGTGCTGAAAAAATTTGAAATCGATAAAGATAAAATCACTATCGGCAGGCATGAAAGCAATGATATTTATATTAATAATCCTGCAGTTTCCAAACAACACGCACGGATTATTAAGAAACAAGGCAATTATTTAATTGAAGATCTGAAAAGTACCAACGGTACATATCTCAACACAGTGAGGATTATCAGTAGGTATCTGAAGGATAATGATGTAATAAATATTGGAAAACATACACTGCTGGTCAACATTAAGACGGAAAACGATAAAAATCCCACCCACAGCCCAAAGGGGCATATTATGATGCTTAATATTGAAAGGCTCAGGTAGTTGAAGCATTCAATTTTAAGGCTTTTAAGGACCAACGAACACGGGATCATGGCCGTGCTTGCTGTCTTTGTGGGTCTGGCCGGCGGTTTTGGTGCTGTCGGATTTCGATATCTAATAAATTTTTTTCAGTCACTTGCCTACGGGTCTGATGCTAATCTGCTTGACCTGGTTCAGTCAATCCCCTGGTATTTAAGAGTATCGGTTCCCGCCCTTGGTGGACTTGTAGTAGGCCCCCTGGTTTATTTCTGGGCCAGAGAGGCTAAAGGACACGGCGTTCCTGAAGTCATGGAAGCCGTTGCCTTGAAAAGCGGACTGATCAGAAAACGTCTTGTTATTATAAAATCTCTTGCTTCAGCAATTTGCATAGGGACCGGAGGTTCAGTCGGAAGGGAAGGGCCCATCGTTCAGATAGGATCTGCCATTGGATCAACAATAGGGCAGATGCTAAAAATTTCTGCTGATAGAATGCGCACTCTTGTCGGCTGTGGTGCCGCCGCCGGTATAGCCGCCACTTTCAATGCCCCCATTGCCGGATCAATGTTTGCCCTTGAAATTATACTTGGCGATTTCGGTCTTGCAACATTCAGCCCCATTGTTATTTCATCGGTTATTGCTACGGCTGTATCCCGCCATTTCCTGGGAGATGCTCCTGCATTTATCGTTCCCGCATACGAGCTTGTCAACGCCTGGGAATTTCCGCTGTATGTTATACTTGGTCTTTTTTGTGCTGTAGTGGCTGTTACATTTACAAAATCGCTTTACCGAATGGAAGATATTTTCGACGGACTGAAATCCCCCGAATATTTAAAAGCTGCCCTGGGCGGAGTAATTATTGGAACAATTGGACTTCTTTTTCCACAAATTTTGGGCGTGGGGTATGGAGCCATCGATTTGTCTCTTAGCCAGGATCTTACCTGGTGGCTTTTACTTGTTCTGGTTATGTGCAAGATCCTGGCTACATCGATTACCATTGGTTCAGGCGGCTCCGGCGGAATTTTTGCGCCTTCGCTTTTTATGGGTGCAATGGCAGGCGGCTTGTTCGGGACAGTGGTCCACAATCTTTTCCCTTCGGTGACGGCTTCTCCTGGAGCATACAGTATTGTCGGTATGGGGGCAGTCGTCAGCGCAACCACCCACGGCCCGTTAACGGCATTATTAATGCTTTTTGAAATGACCGGTGATTACAAAATTATCCTTCCTTTGATGATTACATGTATCATAAGCAACATTGCCGGCAGACAGTTTTTAAAAGAATCTATTTATACTTTAAAATTGCTGCGGAGGGGAATAAATCTAGAGGAAGGAAAAGAGGTCAATGTATTAAAGTCAATTAAAGTAAATGAAGTGATGAATACTGAAGTGGAAACCATTACCGAGGCTTTAGGCCTGGAGAGGCTGGCTGAGATAATCTTCAAAAGTAAATATAACAGCTTTCCGGTTGTCGGTGACGGAAACAAACTTAAAGGTATTCTTTCCTTCTTTGATTATAACGAAGCAATATTTGACGAGAACCTGAAGGGGCTTGTAGTAGCCAAAGATATTGCAACTTCGGATGTTGTTACCATATCAACGGATGATAATCTTTACAATGCCCTGGAAAAGATCACTTTTAAAGATTTTTCCATTCTCCCTGTTGTATCCCCGGATGATCCTGCACAATTAATAGGTGTCCTGACCCGCAGGGATATTATGGGTGCGTATAATAAGGCTGTGATTAAAAAATCGCTATACAGTGAATGATCATAATTATTTTTTA
This sequence comes from Desulfobacterales bacterium, assembly GCA_030613225.1. The sequence goes on along the minus strand of JAUWMJ010000216.1, from coordinate 1,007 downwards.
CCACGGAGCTACACGGAAAATTCACAGATACTAAAAAAACTATAATTTTGTGAATCTTCGTGCCTGTCTCCGCGAGCCCTTAAGTTCCACACCATTTATCTAAACCAGTGCCTTAATTGAAGAACCTGTTCGTATCGAATTTATAACTCCAGCCGATCATTTTACTATTAAAATTTTCATTCAAGGTTGACAAAGTGTATCATCTCTGATAGACGCTTCAGAAATAAATTTCTCGAAAAGGCAAACCCGGGGAAACCGGGTAACGCAAAGCCCTTGAGCCTGAAGCACCTGATCTTATAGTACGGTGCCAAGGCAGTCAGGCTGCCGAAGGAAAGTAAGTTAAAGGCTGTTTCGTTTCTTTTGGCGAAGCAGTTTTTTTATTTTTAAAGGAGGAAAAGCAACGTCAAGAAAGATGAACTCGTAAAAAGTTTTTGAATAAGCACCGGATGGCATCGTTCCAAGGCTCATATACCCCCGCTAAAAATCAGCGGGATAAAAAGGCGTAATGGTTTTTCAGGAACGAGACTATACATATAGTATGTCGAGTTCCTGAAAAAGCGCTACAACGCAGTAGTCCCGCCTGGCGGGATTTACGACGCCATCAAAGTTAAACATTTTTACAAAGAGAGACACATGTCCAATTTGAAAAAAGGTTTGATTTATTTTCTATGTTTTGCTTTTTGCCTTGCAGTAATCTTGGCAATTAAAGTCAAAATAGACAAAATGGCCGATTCCGATCTCGCCGGCAGGGCCTACTCCATTCCCAGGCAAATTCAATATAGTTTTACATTAAGTAACAAAACAAATCGTTTAATAAAAAAAGTCGAGTTTTGGACCTATGCACCTGTAAAGCAAACATGTTTTCAGCTTTGCAAACATATCGAAAGCACTCATCCCTACCAGCTGACTGTTGATGAATCCGGGAACCAGATCCTTAAATTTACATTTAACGGCCTTTCCCCCTATGCAACAAAGATTATTCAAATAAAGGCAAAATTGCTTCTTTC